>JALONZ010000214.1 GCA_025454675.1 Anaerolineae bacterium
CTTACAGATTTGCTCGAAAAACGTGAAAAATTGAAGAAGACCAAACCACACCCTGCACTTCTGAGCGTGCTAAAGCACGTTGTTTGATGACCAATTGATGGCTCAATGTATACGCATAACTCATATCATTGATGGTTTCATCTGAGGGGGCAACACATCCAGCACCCGCATCTACCGCAATCAGTTGCAAATTGGCATTTTCGACGGCGAGCGCATCTTGATAGTCTTGCCATGACATATATGTCACCAAACCAGGGACAAGACTGACAGCGGTGGCGCGATAGGTTATATCATCATTCGTCTCGGAAATATCTTCACGGATGATGACAGGGGCGCTCCCGACTTTTGTCACCAACAAATCGGCTAATACACCACCTTGTTCGGGGGTAGGGGCAATTAGTTTGAGTTCGAGGTCGGGCAAATTATCACCGACCAAATTCCAATTGGTTGCGGGGACTTCTGGATTACTACCCCACAGGCGCAATACTTGGTCAACAGTGAGGCAGATATTATAACCAGAATCTTCGGCGGGGGGTGTTGTTTGGCGCAAATCACCATTGGCAACCATTACAACAGCTTGCTTACCCAAATCGAGTGTAACCGAATTGCCGATTGTGTTTTGACAACCAACTTCTTGGTCTGGGGTGAATACCGATTGATTTGCTACGCGGTTAGTTGTGACGATAAAATCGAGTTCATCATTGCAATAACGGCGAATACCAACGGTTTGTCCAGCCAGTTCTTCGGTGACAGTGACAGAGGGGTATTGCGAGCTAAATCCACTGATAATGCCCGTGAGTGTCGTATCGAGTGCGGTGCTACCACCAAAAATGACCGTACCAAAAATATTACTTGGGATACGGAAGGCTGTCACTTCTTTGGTGAATTGTCTACCAACCAATGTATCATCGGTCAAAATAGCATTATTTTGGGCAATATCATCACTGATTGGCAACACATAGCCTGCATTGGTAATACTTGCGCCACCAGCGTCGAATGCAAATCCCAAAATATCATTCAGATCGCCGATAGAAGCTGTATTGACGTATAAATAGAGTGGGGTGGCAAGCGTATAATCGTTGTTCTCGATTGCCTCAGAAGTGGGTGCAAAGCAAGATTCTTTTGCCAAATTATTGAATGAAATCACTTTCACACCCAAATCGGCGGTAATTGCGCTGGCAGGAATCACACCTAATGCACCTGCTGTATTTGTAACGGCATCAATCACAGACGCACTGTCATTATCAAACACCGCATCAGTACGCAATCCCAACCCATCAACCGCATTATCTAATAACGCATAAAGTGATGTGTCATCGGTAGGTAGGTAAATCGCCAATGGTGTGGTATCTGCATTAGCGACACCTGTCTGTGACCAATCCAAAACTGTATTTGTGGCGCTACTAACAAAAATCGTATCCAATTGAACAGGTGTTAAACATTCCAAAAATGCTAAGTCAGGATGTGCGATAAATGCGAGTGCGTCATAACCGAGCAAAAATTCACGATAGGTAATCCCATTTTGTGTACAAATGAATTCTTCCTCTGCGCTCATAGCGCGAGTTGCGCCGGTTGCATCTGCGCCTGTGGTACAAAATGTGGTGAAGCCTGCCGTTGTACCATTTGGATTTGCGGTAAAGGATTGTTGGCTACCGCTATCTTGGGCTACAATGGCAAATAAGTCGGTCACTAATTTTGACCCTGTGATGGTTGTCCCTGTCGTAGTGACTTCGGGGGTCGCTTCTTGGGCAAATAGTGAAAATGTCGTGATAGTAGATGCTAGGAGCAATATCAAAATTGCGCCTCGCCAAATTGTCTTCATGGGTCTTACTCCCTTTAACATGTGAGGTTCGCTATAATAGTAGTCACGATTGTAGCGTGGTGTGCGTGATTGTCTAGCCATATTTTTGGCAACTTAGGATAAGTGATGGAACAAGAAGAACGTACCATTTACGAATTGGTTGGCGGAGAGGAAACTTTTAAGCAATTAGTTGACCTTTTCTATGCCAAGATTGAGGCAGATGTCAATCTGCGCCCAATGTTCCCGGAATCGTTAGAAGAGGGCAAACATTGGCAATTTTTATTTTTATGTCAACTGTTCGGCGGACCGCAACAGTATGCAGAAGAGCGTGGTCATCCGCGATTAAGGATGCGTCATGCCCCATTTACCATTGACCAAAAAGCAAAAGAGGCTTGGCTAAGTCATATGCTCAGTTCATTGGATGAACTACAGATTGAACAACCGATGCTCGATACCATGCGAGGTTATTTTGAACGCGCCGCCACACACATGATTAATCACTATACACCAAACGAGTGACCTGATGCCTAAACCAGCTAATACATCACCACGCCCTACATTTTGGGAACAAGTTGCCAGTATGAATCGGTTGTTGCGATTGTTGTTGGTAGCAATTTTTGCCATCAGTACCACACTCGCCTTCAGCCCATTGATAGATAGTATCTATCTGCAATATTTTTTCACACCTGAAACGCGCATTTTGCCATCGTTAATTGCGATGGGTTTGGGTTTGGTGATGTACGCCTTTGGGTGGTTTTATCTTGTTGGGAGTTTTGGACAACCCATATTAATTACTCGTGGATTAAAATGGGTTGTATATATCGGCATATTGACGATTGTTATCATCTTATTGTGGATGACCAGTTTGCTAATGACCAGTTTATAAAAAGAGGGATTTTTGATGAAATCAACACGCACACTTGTATGGATTGCATTATTACTGATTGGGACGGGGTTAGTTGGTTGCACCACAGAAGAAGATACAGGTCCATTACCGACCCAACCATTTGAGGTGATAGATAGTCCGGTAATCGCGCCAGATACAACATCGGATGTTGTGGTAGATATGACAGCAACCCCCGCTTCTGCAACCAATACACCACAAGGTCCACAACCATTGCCGCCCACATGGACAGCAACCGCAACATTTTCTATTGTTATTCCACCTACACTAACACTTGCCCCAACGGTGGATATTGGCGCAACAATGTTAGCATCTTCACCCGTCCCCGAAGCGACAAGCAACCCCGGATGTTTGACATTTAACCTAGACCCAGCGCGTACCGTCAACACGGTTACATTGGGAAATTCTCCCACATTGGCATGGACGGCGGCAACTGGCGCGGTTTTATATCGTGTATATGTTTATGATATTAGCGGTCAAAATCAATTACATGAAGAATTAGTCGAGACAACAACTATCACTGTCAATCCAGATGTATTCCGCGCCGCAGGGACATATGTTTGGACGGTTGCCCCATTAGACCCATTTGGCATTCAAATGTGTATTGAATTGGGCGATGCAATTAACATAGTACGCGGATAAATTATCGAAGATGAGGGGTAGGTTTTACCCCTCATCCGATAAAATAAAATTTTCAAACGCCTCTGCTGTCCAGGGGAGGGCAGGCTTAAAAAAGTGGTCATAAATCGCTTGGGCATAGACCCGTATTTCATATTGCGCGTCTTGTGCCATGCGTAGGCGTAAAAAGTGCATCAGGTTATGGGCATCCACTTTCATCACCCATGTGTAATACACACTAAAACCGGGTAAAAACAGCCGCGCTTGTTCTCTGGCGACCCCGCGATTAATCGCATCCTGATACAAGGCATAACTGACATCATAATGCTTGAGCAATTGCTCGGTGAGATATTGGTCATCGGCTTTTTCGATTTCGCCCTCACTAGCTTGCTTATTATCTTTGGCTTGCCTGCGCCACACATCAGGTACATAAAAATCATTTTCCTCAAATTCGGTATAGCGCCCCGATTGGGCATTCGCTGACCAAGTGCGATGCCGCACCCATTGCCACCATGTCACCAGAGGGGCATGAGCGCGAAATTTGAATTCAACCATCTCAAATGGCGAAGTATGCCGATGTTTAAGCAGATAAAACAGTAATCTTTTGTCTTTATCATCACCTTTGCTTTCGCCCAAAAAGCTGGTACGGGCGGCATTGACGATGGCTAAATCCCCAGAAACACCCGTGTTGGGGTGGGGCATCAGGTCTACCAGTTCAATCCATCCTTTATCGAGGATGTTGATGCGTTTTCCAATTAAATCGGTCATGAATTATCCCCCTAGATATTGTAAAGCGAGTCTTAGTCTTTCACTCACATCATGCGGTGCATCAGGTGGAAGCGATTGAATGGCTGTTTGGGCTTCAATGATGCTAAAATCCATCGCTACCAACGCATCAATCACATCACTGTTCACATCATCAAATACTGCAACAGGCGCGACATCCAAGCCTTTGCCCAATTTATCTTTCAACTCGAAGATGATTTTTTGTGCGGTCTTTTTGCCAATACCGGGTACACGGGTGAGAATTTCTTCACGGTTGCCCAAGACTGCGGTGCGGAGTGCATCACCATTGACAGTAGATAGGATAGATAATGCCACTTTTGGACCGACACCCGATACAGTTAGCAACACTTCAAATAAACTGCGGTCGGCAGGGGTATAAAACCCATATAGCGAAATCGCATCTTCGCGCACAATCATCAGGGTGTGCAAAAATAAATCATCCCCATTCGCGTGGCTGGCTTTGATGGCGGGTACGAATATCTTATATCCAACACCGCTAACCATCAGGATGAGGGAATCATCAAAAATGCCACCAATTTTTCCTTGCAGGCAGGCAATCATAACTTACTCCAACATGTTATAACGTGATTGATGAATATCGGTAATGGCAATTGCGAGCGCATCGGCGGCATCATCCGGTTTGGGAATCTCATCTAAACCCAATAACAAGCGCACCATCTCTTGCATTTGTGGCTTTTTTGCCCCGCCATAGCCTGTGATAGATTGTTTGACCTCATTCGGCTTATATTCTGAGAGGGTCAAATTCGCTTGGGCAAGTGTGAGCAAAATAACACCCCGTCCTTGTGCGACGGTGAGCGCCGTTGTGATATTCTTGGCGAAAAATAATTCTTCAACCGCAACACGGTCGGGTTTGAATTGAGTAATGATGTCTTTTAGGGTGTTATGAATGATAAGTAAGCGTTGCCACATGCTATCTTTTGGTGATGTAGTGATAACACCATAGGCAACAGCTTGAAGTGAACCATCATTTAGTTCACGTACCAAACCATAGCCTATGGTGGCGGTGCCTGGGTCAATACCAAGTGATCCTGAACATCGTCTAATTCTTCGAGCATTTCAATCAATCGGAGGTTAGAAATGGCTTTTTCATTGGAAACTTGGGTTTCGTTTTGCGGTTTCCATTGTAATTCCGATTCATCCGTTTCATAACCCGCATCGGCAAGGGCTTGGGCAACCGCGCCATATTTCTCGCGCGGGGTATAAATGATGAACATATCATCCTCTTCGGATACATCATCCGCACCTGCTTCGGCGGCAACCATGAATAATTCTTCAAAGTCTTTGCCTTCCGATTTGACGGTGAGGTAGCCTTTTTGGGTGAATTGCCATGCTACCGAGCCAGATGCCGCCAATGACCCACCACCCCGATTGATGGCGTGCTTTACTTCTGCAAGGGTGCGATTTTTATTATCCGTCATCACTTCAATAATAAACGCAATCCCTTCGGGTCCATAGGCTTCATAGGTGATTTCTTCAATGGCATTTGCGCCTTCCAATTCACCTGTTCCGCGTTTGATGGCGCGTTCAATATTATCTTTTGGCATGTTGGCTTGACGCGCTTTGACAATTGCAAGTTTGAGGCGTGGATTTGAATTTTCATCACCACCACCTTCACGCGCCGCCATGGTAATATCACGGGCTAAACGGGTAAAAATCTTGCCACGTTTAGCATCTTCTGCACCTTTTCTACGTTTAATAGTTGACCACTTACTATGCCCAGACACCGTTTTTTCTCCTGTAAAATAGAATTTTAATTGACTTTCAGCATGGATATTTATTATACTCGACACTCAAAAGCAAGTCGAGATAGTAGAATAAAGGGAATTTGTTGTGCCACAATCATCTGCATTAGCAACCGAAGAAATTGAATATATTCCCACCATTGAACCGATTCGCCTCGCATGGGGGGTATTGTTCATTTCATTTGGTGTGTTTTGTACCATTTGCATTGCCAGCGTGTTATTGGGGCATTTTTTCTTTTTTCAGTCGTCAGCCTCATTTGATATGACACTCACTGTTGGTAAAGGGACAGTGCGCGTTAAAGTGGGCAATGAGCGGGAACAAGCCGAAAGCCGATTTCGCAATCTCATCCAAGAGACGACCATCAGCACGGATAGCACCGATTTATGGTCGCAAGCCACCATCAACTTTGTAGACCCCAATTATGAGCAACTGGTTGCCACATTATCCCTCAAAGGCAATACAACTGTGCGCGTTGAGGATGCAACCCGCCCGCGTTTTAATTGGTCATCCTCAAATTATCAAATTAGCCTTGTTGATTTGACGGGCGAAATTGATGTTTTAATTGCCGATGGATTAAATCGGGGTGTATTTGTATCTATCCTCACCCCGACAGGTGTTGAATTACGATTAACACAGAGTGGGCGTTATGTCATTGACGCATCATTGAGCGAAGTGAGCATCACCAATCGGGCAGGGCAAGCAGTCATTATTGCCAAAAATCGTACTGGTGAATCAAATCGTAAGGGAGAATCGGTTGGGGTA
>JALONZ010000215.1 GCA_025454675.1 Anaerolineae bacterium
CAAGCATTTTTGAATTTGGCAGGCGTATTCGATTATGATGTAGACGCATTGCTGGCAGATACCGAATTACTCACCGAATTGTTGCTGTATCACATGCTCGATGGCACACAAACATCCACCACGCTCATCGCGCTCAATGGGCGGATTCTGCCTACCTTGCTCGAAAATACTGCCATGCAAATTATTGTCGAAGCGGGTACGATTCGCCTGAATGGGATTTCGCGGGTGGCTTTTCCATTTGATGTATCGGCATCCAACGGCATTGTACACACTGCCGCCGATATGATTTTCCCGTTTGGCATGGAAACCCGTCTTGAAGCCCTCAGTGGCGTGACTGTCACCACCCCGCGCCCAACCCGTACCCCTGTCGCCACACCAAATGTATTCCCTAGTGGCAATACGATTGCGGGACGGCTCACATCTGACCCGTTATATAGCACATTGGTCGAAATTGTGACGGTTGCCAGCCCCGAAACGGTCGAATTACTCAATGGGGAAGATGAATATACCTTACTTGCACCCACCAATTCCGCCTTCGACAATTTATTCTTCTCATTGGGTATCACACTCGATGAAGCCCTCGAAATGCCAGAATTGCTGGAACAAATCGTGTTGTATCACATCATTGAAGGCACTCTTACCTCTGATGATTTGCGCGAAGTGGCAGGCGCTGAAGAAGCAACCATAGACACCATTTTTGATAATGGCACATTTGTCGAATCTATCCGTGTGGCGATTGATGGCAATGACCGCCTTGTGTTGAATGAAGTGGTGCGTGTCACCATTGCCGATTTAGAGGCGACTAATGGCGTGATTCACAATTTGAATAATGTGTTGTTGCCCCAAGCTGTGTTGGATGCGTTGGCGGAATCAGAATCTGAAGGTTAGGTTGTTGATGACATACGCGCTACGGTATATTGGTTTTTAGGGCGCGATGATGTTTTTTGGAAAATGAATATGGTGTATGTCTGTAAGGGCGCAACATGTTGCGCCCTTACAAAGCCGGATATTTTTGGTGTTCATGGCATGATATATCATGCCACTACTTGCTGAGAATGAATTTTGAAATAAGATTCTTAACAAAAATAATTCTAGGAGACTTAAATTATGCCTTATGAAAATATTCTTTATACCGTCCAAAATCAGGTGGCAATTATCACCCTCAACCGCCCCGATACCTATAATTCGCTCAGTTTAGGGACGTTAGAAGACCTCAAATCGGCGTTCAAAGAGGCAGGAAAAGATAAATCCGTCCGCGCGGTTTTGATTACAGGTAATGGCAAAGGATTTAGCAGTGGCGCAGATTTAATCGAATTGCACGGCGCACTGGCTACGGTAGATATTACCAGCGCATTGCGTAATGGGTTAAATACCCTTGCAATGCTCATGCGCGGATTGGAAAAACCGATTGTCTGCGCGGTGAATGGGGTGGCGGCGGGTGCTGGCGCGAGCATTGCGCTGATGAGTGATTATCGGCTGGCATCCGAAAATGCGAGTTTTGTCTTTGCCGCGTTTGCTAATATTGGTCTTGTGCCTGATGGTGGATTGACTTACTTTTTGCAACAATTAGTCGGGGTGGGGAAGGCGTTGGAATTGGCATTGCTGGCAGATGCAAAAAATCGGGTGTCATCGGCGGATGCGTTGGCGTTGGGGATTGTGAATAAGGTGGTGGCGCATGATGCAATGATGCCCGAAGCGGTTGCCCTTGCGGAAAAATTAGCGAATATGCCTACCAAAGCCATTGGACTCACCAAACGCGCCATTTATCGGGCGTATGAGCGTCCACTGGCGGATGCGCTGGATTATGAAGCCTTGTTGCAAGGTGCGACCTTCAAAACACACGATTTTGTGGAAGGGGTGAGCGCATTCATCGAAAAACGCCCACCTGTGTTTAAGGGTGAATAAAATTTACATATCAGGGGATGGTAGTGGTGGGGTGTTACCCTCTCCTTTGGTGGTGCTTGCTGGCACAACTTTAGCAGTCTGAATGAGTTCTTGTTGACGGGCATAACGTTGTTGCGCCAGTTGGCGTAAATCCGCGACCACGTCCGACTCATCGGTGATTTCGATTCCCAATAACGATTCTACGGCATCTTCCATCGTGATGATGCCTGCTGTGCCACCATATTCATCAAATACCACAAAGATGTGTTGTTGACGACTGACAAATTCTTCTAAAACTTTGGTGATGGTCATTGTTTCTGGGACAAAATGAATGGGGCGTTCTAGTGTATGGAGTGGGGTATCATGTTCATCATTGGCGGCGGCACGGAAAATATCGTGGCGTAAGACGAATCCCGTGATATTATCGCTGGTTGCATCATAAATCGGAATGCGCGAATAAGGCATAGACCGTTGCCCATTATCCAAAATTTCGTTCACCGTCATATTCCGTTGGAAAGCCAGCATAACGGTGCGCGGGGTCATGATATCCCACACCCGTACCGTACTCAGGCGAAATAAATTGCTCACAATGCGACTTTCGCTTTTATCTAATGAGCCTTCGGTTGCACTAATTTGCGCCATCACTTCTAATTCTTGACGGCTAATGGTTGGGCTTTTGCCTTCTGGTGCAATAAGACGGGTTAGGTAATTAAATACCCACACGGCTGGATAGAGGATAACCACCAGTATTTTCACTGTATATGCGGTGAAACTAAAAAGTTGTTTCCAATAAACAGCGCCCACTGTTTTGGGGATGATTTCGCTGGCAATTAGGATGAGGAGGGTGAGGATAACGGTAATCAGCGATGCCCATTGACTGCCAAAAACGGCAACCGCTTCTGCGCCTGCGCCTGCCGCACCAAATGTATGGGCGAATGTGTTAAGGGTCAAAATACTGGTGATGGGACCCTCAATATTTTGCTTGTGTTCCTGCATCAATTTTGCGGATGCTTTACCCGATTGTGCTTCTGTCTCGATGTAGGATGTGGGTGTAGAAAGGAGCGCGGCTTCAAGTAAGGAACATAGGAATGAGAGGGTGATTGCCATTGTGATGTATAACAGCAATCCTTGTACTGACCCCGAAACACTCCCATCGGTTGGTAGTGCGGTGGCAAGTAAGACAATAGTAGTATCTGCTAGGTTCATGATTCTCTTTGTATAGATTAATGATTGGCTGGAGATGATATTATCATCTCAAAATTTGAGAATCACACTATAACATGAAATTTTGAGTAATGCAATTCAGCTATGACCTAAAAAATGAGAAAAATAGCGGATAGTTGCAACTATCCGCTATTTTTTATGAGGGTTATTGTTTCATGAAGCCACGTAACACGGTTTGCAGAATACCACCATTGCGGTAATATTCCACATCAATCGGGGTATCTAACCGCGCGGTGGCGGTGAAGGTGGTCTCTTTGCCATCTTTGGCGGTGGCGCGGACGGTCAATTCTTGTTTGGGTTGGATATTGTCATCTAAGCCGATGATGTCGAAGGTTTCATGACCCGTCAAGCCGAGTGATTGCCAATTTTCGCCATTCTTAAAGACCATCGGCAACACACCCATCATCACCAAATTGCTACGGTGAATGCGTTCAAAACTCTCGGCGATAACTGCTTTCACACCCAGTAAGAATGTGCCTTTTGCCGCCCAATCCCGACTGCTACCCATACCATAATCTTTGCCCGCCAAAATCACCAGAGGGGTTTTATCGGCTTGATATTTCATCGAGGCATCATAAATGGGCATGGTTTCGCCAGTGGGCAAATAATAGGTGATATTGCCTTCGCTATTGGGGACGAGCATATTGCGTAAGCGCACATTGGCAAATGTACCGCGCGTCATCACACGGTCATTCCCGCGCCGTGTGCCATAGGTATTAAAATCGCGCTTGGTGACACCTTTGCCGACCAGATATTGCCCCGCAGGACTCTTTTCCGCAATATCACCCGCAGGCGAAATGTGGTCAGTCGTCACCGAATCGGCGAATAGTGCTAATGCGCGTGCGCCTGTGATGGGTTGGATGGGGGTGACATCCAGCGACATATCCACAAAGAAGGGTGGTTCTTGAATGTAGGTGCTGTCATCGCTCCAGTTATACACAGGGGTGTCGGTGCTGGGGATTTCGTTCCACATCGGGTTGCCATCATACACATTGCCATATTGTTTTTTGAACATCTCTGGCGAAAGTGAACTTTGAACAACTTCCATCACTTCATCCTGAGAAGCCCAAATTTCACGCAAAAACACGGGTTGCCCGTTTTTATCTGTGCCAATCGGTTCAGTTTCCCAATCAATGTCTACTGTCCCTGCGAGGGCATAGGCAACCACCAATGGGGGAGAGGCGAGGTAATTGGCGCGGACATCGGGGTTAATGCGTCCCGCAAAGTTACGATTCCCGCTTAATACTGCCGCCGCCACCAAATCCCCTTGATGAATCGCATCAGAGACATTTTCGGGCATAGGTCCGCTGTTGCCGATGCAAGTTGTGCATCCATAACCAACGGTGTGGAAGCCGATTTCTTCTAAGAAGGGGGTTAATCCTGCCTTATCCAGATATTCCGTCACCACTTTAGAGCCTGGTGCGAGGCTGGTCTTGACATAGGGTTTGCGTGTGAGACCACGTTCCACCGCTTTTTTAGCCAGTAAGCCCGCGGCAATCATCACAGAGGGGTTGCTGGTGTTGGTGCAACTGGTGATGGCGGCAATCGTCACCGCGCCGTGTGTAATTTCGGTGCTATGCCCATTGTCTTTGACCATGCCTTTGGCATTGAGTTTTTCGGCTGGCAATGCAAAGCCTTGCGGACCCAATGGCGCAGTTAACACCTTTTTGAAGTGGCTTTTCATCTCGCGTAATAAAACGCGGTCTTGTGGACGTTGCGGTCCCGCCATGCTGGGTTCAACGGTACTGAGGTCAAGTTCAAGCGTATCATTGAAGATGGGGTCTGGTGAGCTATCAGTACGGAATAAACCTTGTTCCTTATGATAGGCTTCTACCCATTTCACCAATGCTTCATCCCGTCCTGTACGACGCATGAAACTGAGTGTCTCATCATCAACAGGGAAGAAACCCATTGTCGCACCATATTCGGGTGCCATATTCGCCAATGTTGCGCGGTCGGGCAGGCTCATGCTCGAAATACCCGCGCCATAGAATTCGACAAATTTATCCACAACACCCTTTTTACGCAGCCACTTGTGGCATGAGCATATAAATGGGTTGCCCCAACATGGCGGCTTCGGCTTCGATGCCACCGACACCCCAACCCAATACGCCCAACCCATTAATCATGGTGGTGTGGCTATCTGTCCCGACCAAACTATCGGGATATAAGACCGTTTCAGCACCTTCTTTACCCGATTGAACCACTTTTGCTAAGTATTCGAGGTTGACTTGATGCACAATGCCTGTGGCGGGTGGCACAACCTTAAAATTATTGAAGGCTTTTTGACCCCAATGTAAAAATTCATAACGTTCACGATTGCGTTCAAATTCAAATTGGGCATTAATTTTGAGTGAATCGCGCAGGGCGAATGAATCCACCTGTACAGAGTGGTCAATGACCAAATCTACAGGCACGATAGGGTTAATTTTTTGTGGATTGCCACCCATCCGCACCATGGCGCTACGGAGTGCGGCTAAATCTACGACACATGCCACGCCCGTAAAGTCTTGGAGGATGACACGCGCCGGTTTGAACGGGATTTCGATGTCCATTGGCTTGGTATTATCCCAATTGGCGATGTTTTGGACATCGGATTCGGTCACATCGCGCCCATCTAAATGACGAAGCGTATTTTCGAGGAGAATACGCA
>JALONZ010000216.1 GCA_025454675.1 Anaerolineae bacterium
CAAAAATTATCTACGCGCAGGTTTCCGCACAAATATCCGCATCAACAGCATACGCAATGTCTTGATGATGAAATTCGGGTCGTCCTCACCACGAATCCACACCGTTTTGACCAGCCACGCATCTTTGCCTTCTTCTGGCATGGGTTTGGCGATAACATGTAGTTTGCGTTTTTCGCCTTTGCGGTCTACCTGTTTGATGAATTGGGTGTCGCCATCATCTTCGATTTGGCGGTCATCTGGTTTGCTAATTGCGCTTTGTACGAGCGATTGGGATATTTTCCGCAAAAACATACGCTCACGGGCGTGGTCAGTCAGGATTATTTTTAGTTTGCTTGACATTGTAATTTTAGCCTTGCTTTGGCTTTAGCGAGTGACATCACATGCGAAATAACCTGATAGGCTTCCATTTCTTGGCGTTCAGCTAACGAAAGCATCCCTTCACGATTACGTTCTAATAACTCATCTATTCGTTCTTGTTGTGATTGCGAAATGCGATAGATGATTATCTCCTCTAATGTGGGTTGTGAGGTGATAAAATCAGCCAGTTCTGCAAAAATGGATTGTTGTAAATCAAGTGTCATGACAAAATCCTTTGTCCTATAACAGATATGACAGATTGTATCATGAAAACCGCCCCCCTGTGTGTATGATATAATAACCGCGTTTTTGATTGCTATGCTAAGGATTCATCCATGCGCCGACTCATCCATCACCTACCCATTATCGCCTTATTCTTCATACTCCCCCTCATTTTATTTTTTCAACAAACCATCGGCGGAAAAACACTCCTCCCCACCGATAACTTGTATCAATATGAGCCGTATGCCACCTATCGGGATGAATTGGGCGTGCCAGAAATTCCGCATAATGCACTCCTCTCCGACCTTGTACTCCAAAATGTGCATTGGAAAAATTTCATCCGCCAAAGCCTGAATAGTGGCGAAATCCCGTTGTGGAATCCGCATCAACTGTCGGGGGTGCCATTTTTGGCGGCGGGTCAACAATCGGCATTTTATCCGTTGGGTGTTTTATATTATGTGTTGCCCCTCGCATCGGCATATGGCTGGTTTATGGTGGTCAATTTGGGATTAGCAGGCGTGTTGATGTATGGCTACGCGCTGAATGTGGGCATCAATCGGTTGGGTGCAATCGTGGCAGGCATCACCTATCAGCTGTGCGGATTTTTCATCGCCAGCGCGGTACATCCAATGATAATTGGCGCGGCAGTGTGGTTGCCCCTGATTTTATGGATGGTCGAATGGATTATCAGCAAAAAATTACTGCTGAACAAATCCGCCAGCGCGTTATATGTGGTGGTTGGCGGGGTGGCGATTGCCTTCAATATCTTCGCGGGGCATATCGAAATGACGCTTTACACCCTGCTCATCGTGGGATATTACAGTGCGGGCAGGTTACTCTACGAATGGCTACGTGGAAAACGGCGCGAGGCACTCATCAGCGCGGGCTGGCTGATGGTGATGGCAGGTTTGGGGATTGGCTTGGGCGCGATTCAACTCATCCCCCTCTACGACTTTGTGCGGACGAATTGGCGGTCTGAAAGAGCGAGTTTGGACACGGTGTTGGGGTATGCACATCCGATGCGCGACCTGTTATTATTCCTCATGCCGAATTTTTTTGGCAATCCATCACATCACAGTTATATGGATATTTTCACGGGGCAAACCGTCACCCAATTCACCAATTTGGCGGGAACGCCCATCACCACGATTGACTGGGGCATCAAAAATTATGTCGAAGGCGCGATGTATATCGGCATCTTTCCCCTGATTTTGGCGGGGATTGCCGTATTGGATATGTTCCGCAATCGGCGCAAAGATGCCCCACCGCATCGGCTTATGACGACCATTTTGGCGGGGATTGCGCTCACCTTCATGTTCGGATTGCCGACCTACGCCCTAATTTTTGCGCTCCCCGGATTCAATCAACTCAATACGCCGTTTCGATGGGTGTATGCGTTCAGTTTTTGCATCGCGCTACTGGCAGGTTTCGGCATGATGACTATCAGCCAAGCGACCCATAAGAAAATGTATCGGCGCTTGGGTGGGATATTGCTATTTATCGGAGGATTGGTCATAGCAGGTGTTGGTGTGGGCAGATTCGCCTTTTCGACGATTGAACCCCTATTAACCCGCCTCATCGCATCACTGGAAAAAGCCGATGGTGCATTCAGTTCTGCGAGCATGTTTTTTAGCTATCAAGCGCCTAATGTGTTGATATTCGGTGCGATGCTTATCGCATCTGGCGCGATTTTGACCTTCATCCCCAACGAAAAAACACGGGCGCGGACAGTCTGGGGGGTGATTTCCATCAGCATGATTGCGTTGGATTTGCTCATCGGGTCATGGGGATTTAACCCCTCCAGTGAGCCTGAATGGGGCGAATTTACCCCGCCATCCGTCCAATTTTTGACCGATAAACAAGCCAACGGAGAGGTTTTCCGTTTCACCACGCTGGAAAATCATGAAGGTCATGCGCCGTTATTCCGCGCCAATATCACATGGGGGTATGGGCTGGATGATGTGCGCGGATACGAAAGCATCATCTCATCGCAATATGTCGCCTATATGCGCGATACCAATCCGCAATATGAACTCGATTTTAATCGGGTGGCGGGGCTGTATCTGTATCAGCTCAATAACAACGAAATTGATTGGGCGCGGGTGAATTTGCTGAATGTGAAATACATCATCACCCATGTGGGTTATCCCATACCCGCACAACCTGTAGGGACGACATACATGCCGTCCTTCACCGAAATTTACGCCGATGACGCGGTGCGAATCTACGACAATCCAGATGCCCTGCCCCGCGCCTTTTTGGTGGATGACACAACTGACTTGCCGACCATCGAAACCGCGCAACCCGCCACCATCACCGCCGATACGGGACGCGAAAAATTTGTGGATGTGACCATTACCGATGATACATGGCTAATTATCAGCGAAAGCTATGCCGATGGCTGGCGGGCATTCATCCGACCACAAGGCGCAGGCGATGACCAAGAACAACCGCTCCCTGTGCAATTGGTGTATGGCAACTTTCAGGGGATACAATTCAATTCTGCCGAAATCCGCGATTTATTCCCCGACACAGAAAATTTCACCCTGCGGATTGTGTATAGCCCAACCAGTTTTCAGGTGGGGTTATTTGGCAGTGTGATGAGCGCGGGCATGGTCATGTTCCTAACAGGTGTGTGGATTTGGGGCGCGATGACGGGCGGTAGCAAAGCGGATGAGGGTAGCACCTTCAACCGTGTGGCACGCAATAGCATCGCGCCGATTTTGCTCAATTTATTCAATCGCGGGATAGATTTTGCGTTTGCCTTCGTCATGTTGCGCGTTTTGGGTCCCGAACAGGCGGGTATCTATTCGTATGCGGTGGTGGTATTCGTCTGGTTTGATATTTTTTCTAATTTTGGGTTGGATTTATTCCTCATCCGCGAGGCATCGCGCCAGCGTGACCGCGCAGGTTATTTATTCATCAATACCAGCATGATTCGGGCGATTTTGGTCGTGGCGGGCATCCCACTGCTCATCGGATTTTTGTTCATCCGCCAAGCCACCGTCACACCACAATTGAATGCGGATGCGTTATGGGCGATGGGGTTGCTGTATATCGGACTCGCACCTGCCAGCATCAGCAAAGGGTTAACCTCACTTTATTATGCGTTTGAACGGGCAGAATATCCCGCCGCCGTTGCGACCATCGCCACACTGAATAAAGCGGTGTTTGGGGTGATTGTGTTGTTGTTGGGATATGGCATCATCGGCTTGGCGGGGGTGAGCATTGGCATCAATATCATCACATTGGGCATTTTATGGCTGGGGAGTCGGCAATTTTTACGCGGTCAGACCCTGCCATCGCGTCCCGATACGAAACTGATGGGCGGGATGATGCGCCAAAGCTACCCGTTGATGTTCAATCACCTGCTGGCAACGATATTTTTTCAGATTGATATTATTTTGCTGGAAGCCATAAAAGGGGCGCGGTTGGTGGGGCAATATAGCGTGGCGTATCGCTGGATGATGGCGCTGAATGTCATCCCCGCGTTTTTCACACAAGCCCTGTTACCGATTATGTCACGCCAAGCGCAATCGGATAAAGACGCGCTCAAACGCACCTATTCATTAGGGGTTAAATTGTTGGTCATGCTGGCTGTGCCGTTGGCAGTGATATTCACCATGCTCGCCGATTCGCTCACCTTGTTGCTCGGTGGCGCGGAATATATGCCTGTTGGGGCAATCACCCTACAAATTATGATATGGAGCATCCCGATTGGTTGGATAAATAGCCTGACGCAATACGCCCTCATCGCGGTGGATTTGCAAAAACGCATCACAGGCGCGTTTGTCGTGGCGGTGAGTTTTAATATCATCACCAATTTGATATTCATCCCCCAATATGGTTATCAGGCGGCGGCAGTCACCACCATTTTGAGCGAGGCGGTGTTGCTCGTGCCGTTTGGGTTATTGTTGCAGACGGCACTCGGACGGCTGAATTGGGTAGATATGGTGTGGCGGAGTATCGTTATGGGCGCGATGATGCTGGCAGTGATGCTGGGATTATGGGGCATGTCATCGTTGCTGGCGCTGGTGATGAGCATCGCGGTTTATGCGGGTGGGATAGTGCTGTTGCGCCCATTCAATGCCGATGAACAGCAAATGCTCGCGCCGATAACACGGCGTTTCAGTCGTAAATCGGTGTAGAATAAATATAAGAAGTGAGAGAGGTCTAAAAATGATACCCAATCCAGTAAAAACAATTTTTGATGTGATTACCGACTTTTTAGCGACAAATCCCACGCCAGAAGCCATTTTAGCTTATCGGCTACCTGATAATTTACAACAACGCGCCAGTGATTTACTAGAACGCAACGGGGATGGATTACTCACCTATGATGAAGAACAAGAGATGTTCGATTTTGTGCGTGCAGATGAAATGATGTCCCTGCTTAAAGCAAAAACACGCCTTAAAATATCAGGTAAATAAATAACGTCAGTTATGGTTAAGGATGTTGGCGTTCAACCCCACCCCCTAGCCCCCTCCCCATTGCATGGAGAGGGGGAACAAAGCCAATTTTCCCTTACTCCCTTCCCCTACGAAG
>JALONZ010000217.1 GCA_025454675.1 Anaerolineae bacterium
CGATATGCCACCCCCATCGGCAGTGATTGAATCTCTGGCGACATCCGCTTCTAATCCCAAAAATCACGGCTATAACAGCTATCGTGGAACACCCGCATTCCGTCGTGCGCTCGCAAAACACTACCAACGCCGATTCGGAGTCACATTAGACCCCGACATCGAAATTTTGCCCCTTTTAGGCAGTAAAGAAGGCATTGTAAATATCACCCTAGCCCATCTTTCACCCGGTGATATCGCACTGGTACCCGATATTGGCTATCCTGCCTATGCGATGGGAACACGACTCGCCGAAGCCGAAGTGTATTGGGTCAAATTAGACCCTGAGCGTGGCTATAAACCGAATCTAGCCGATATTCCTGCCGATATTCTCAAGCGTGCGAAAGTCTTATGGATTAACTATCCCAATAATCCAACTGGCGCAATGATTTCACTTGCCGATTACAACGAAATCGCCCATTTCTGCGAAAAACACGATATTCTACTCATTTCCGATAACCCCTATGTAGATGTGTTATTTGAGGGGGCAACTGCTCCCAGTGCATTGCAAGCAGATGCCGATAGAAGCCACATGGTCGAATTTTTCTCTTTTTCCAAAAGCTATAATATGGCGGGATGGCGTTTAGGCGCGGCATTAGGTAGTAGAGAAGCACTCGATAACTTATTAGCGATTAAAAGCAATATAGATAGCGCCCACTTTACCCCTGTATATGACGCGGGCATTACGGCTTTGGATACCCCACAATCATGGTTGGATGAACGTAACAGTGCTTATCAACGCCGTAGAGATATGATTATGAACACATTGCCTCATATTGGACTCTCTGCGGAAAAACCAATGGGTTCACTCTATGTATGGGCGAAAGTTTTAGATGGTGATGCAACCGCTTATGTTGAATCTGCCATCGCCGATGCACATGTATCCCTTGCACCAGGTGCCGCCTACGGACCAGGTGGGGATGCTTATGTCCGTTTTAGTGTGGGTGTTGCCGATGATGAACTCGCGGATGCACTCGATGCACTCAAGTCTTGGTATAGTAAACGCTAAAGGTGATATGACTGAATTTTACGAACCGAATCAACAAGAAAAAGCCTATCTCGTGGGTGTGACTGTCAAAGGCAGTCGCCCACTCCTTTCTGTACAAGAATCCCTAAAAGAATTGGCGCTACTCGCCGATACAGCAGGCATGATAGTCACTGGGCAAGCCAGCCAAACTGTGGGACATATAGACCCATCAACCTTCATCGGCTCTGGGAAAGTCGAAGAAGTCAAAGAGGAGATGATTAACCTAGAGACAAATATCCTCATCTTTGATGACGAACTCTCCCCACGTCACCAGCGCGAGTTAGAACGCCGATTTGGTGAATCTGTTAAGATTATTGACCGTTCTACGCTGATTCTGGATATATTCGCCCAACATGCCCGCACACGCGAAGGCGCATTACAAGTTGAACTCGCACAATATGAATATCGTTTGCCCCGCCTAACCCGCCAATGGACACATCTCGCACGCCAAGCTGGTGGTAGTGGTTCAAAAGCAGGTGTTGGTCTACGTGGACCTGGTGAAACCCAACTTGAAGTGGACAAGCGCGAAATTGGGCGCAAAATTAGCAAACTCAAAGAAGAAATTGAACTTGTCAGAATGCACCGTGGTCAACATCGCAAACAACGCACCAAATCAGGTGTGCCTGTTATTGCATTAGTGGGATACACCAATGCAGGTAAATCAACACTCCTAAAAGCCATAACCGGTGCAGATGTTTATATCGCAGACCAACTTTTTGCTACCCTAGACCCCACCACACGCCGATTTATACTCCCATCCAATCGGCAAGTATTACTATCCGATACCGTGGGCTTCATCCAAAAGTTGCCCACAACCCTCATTACAGCCTTCCGTGCTACCCTAGAAGAAATCGCTGAAGCCGATTTGATTCTGCATGTCGTAGATGTGTCACACCCCAATGTCCTACAACATATCGAATCCGTAGAAGATACCCTCGCAGAGCTTGATGTCACGCACATCCCCAAATTATTGGTCTGGAATAAAGTAGATAGGCTAAAAGCCGATATATATCCACCAGAAACCGATATGAGCGAATATGTGGAGCAAATTCGTGTTTCTGCCGTAAAATCAACGGGGATAAACGATTTATTAGAGGCAATCGAACAAGCCTTAGTCAAAAATATGCGCCCCATTCGTTTGCTCATCCCCTATGAGCGTGGTGAACTCATCTCGCAATTATTCAATATCGCCAATGTCGAAAATCAAGAACATACCAACGATGGTGTGATTATCACCGTACAAATGCCAGTCGCTATTCAACATCAATATGAACAATTTCAGTTAAAAGGATAACCCCATGCTCAAACGCCTAGACCGCTCTCCCCTACTGCTTAGATTGCTCACCTTTCTCTCAAATTTCCTCGCCAAACAACGTGGATTGCCCGCCGTCATCGGCGTGGTACTCATTATTATCAGCCTCATCGTGCAAACGATTAATGTCAGCGCCGCCAGCGTATTGCTCGAATATATCGGTATCCTGACGCATCATGTAGGGATTCTGATTGCATTGATTGGGATTCTTTTATCAAATCCGTTAGGGAAGTAATCCCTAACGGAGCAATCAGAATTCATAGGTGATGCGTCAGAGCATCACCCACCAAACTCACTAATATTTACTTGGTAAATCTCTGGACGATAAATCGTATGCACATACAAGGTCATATCATCCGAAATCGTGAGTCCTGCTAATGGTGAAGCAAGTTCTGTATAAATGACTATCTGAAATTCGTCATTCGTACAGCCACCTTTTTCCATGCAGGCTGTTGGGTCAACCCGACCAACCAAACCGCGTGTTCCTAGCGCATAGGTGAAATACAAATAACCATCATTCGCCAAAACCAAATTCGTCGCATTTTGCACACCACTCAGCAAAGGTTGCGGTTCTTGTGCCTCTTTTGCCTCTAATTTCGCCCGGTCTAGCCACTCAATTGACCGCCTTGAACTACCATTATTCACCACATATACATAATCCTCTGTGGCAACAATCCCCGTTGGCGAGCGAAATCCATCTAATAACACCTCAAATTCACCCTCACGACTTACTTTGTATATCGCATTTTCGGTTAAACTGGTGATGAAAAAATGAGATT
Source organism: Anaerolineae bacterium (assembly GCA_025454675.1). Classification (GTDB taxonomy): domain Bacteria; phylum Chloroflexota; class Anaerolineae; order Aggregatilineales; family Phototrophicaceae. The sequence continues at coordinate 3,155 of JALONZ010000217.1, forward strand.
CATCTAAATAAGCAATTCCCCACGGCTTTGGTAAATTTTCAGCGACCGGCACAGGTGATGATTGACGACTCACCAAAACCAACGCATCCAAATCATAATCAGGTATCCACAAATTAATACCACCATCGTCTTCAACATACATCGTATGCGCCATACGAACCCCATAACTATAGGTGATGGTTTCGCCACTCTCATCTTCTAACCGATACACGGTCCAATCACCCGTACACGATGTCCATAGATAATTATCAAACCATTGAATCCCATTCGGACGTTGCACGTTGCCTGTTAGTACCCGTAAATCGGTTTGGGTAAATGGCTCAGATACATCCGAAATTGAGGTTACTTCAGGTTCTGGCGTGCTTTCTGATGGTGGCGACGTTTCTTCACTAACAGGTGTTTTGGATGGCGCGGGTGTCGGAGTTGCTTCTGATTGCCCAAAAACCCCTGTGCTGATGCCAACCAACACTAATATCAAACCAATAACTGCAATTACACGTACACGTAACATAACTTTTTCCTTTTATGATTGTTTTCCTGACTATCCGAAAACTATCCAATACACGGAACACTCACATAAAATGTTGTCCCAATTTGTTGCCGACTCTCAAACCAAACTTTGCCTTTATGATTTTCCACAATCGTCTTGACCAAGCTCAATCCTAAACCCGTCCCTGTGATATGTTCAACCCCCGCTTGTTGCCCACGATAAAATCGCTCAAATACACGCCCTTGTATCTCCTCTGGAATCCCAACACCATTATCCGCCACCTGAAAGACGATTGATTCTCCCTCTAAATATACCCTAACCACAATATGACCATCCACCAACGTAAATTTAATGGCATTTTCCACCAAATTAATAATCGCCCGTTCAAATTGTTTGCAATCCCCCCGAAAATTCGGCACATCATCCACCTGTGTCTCAATCCGAATTTTTTTGTTATCTATCAAATGCCCCAATTCTGCCAAAACATCTTCTACAATCTGCACAGGCGAACATACATCCCATTCAAATCCCAGCAAAGATGCCTTTTCAACATCCAAAATTCCCCGAATAATCCGATTCATGCGCTCCAATTGCCATTCCACCGTTTCGAGGGTCTTATTAACCTGCGGATTCGGCGCATCCAATTCCATCCGCAACAATTCCATGTGCGTCATCGCGCCCATCAACGGATTTTTTAGGTCATGACTCGCCATCCGTATCATCTCGCTTTTTAGCCTATCGAGTTCTTTTTGTTCTTCAAATAAATGACTATGCGTAATGACGATGGCAACTTGGGCGCTAGACAGTTCCAGCATATAAATATCTTGTGTATCAAAAACCCGCCCATGCTTGCCACTCACCACCAACAACACCCCAATCACATAACCCGCATACATCAACGGCACACCAATCACCGACCCAAACGTCTCTCGCGCAAATGGCAACTCATCTTCACCATGCCAATCCCGCCCATAATTTTCCAGATAAATGGTCTTTTTATGGGCAATAACCCCACCAATTAACCCCTTTTCAGGCGTAATTTCTAACCCTAAATATTGCTTCGGCAATTCGTATGCCGTCCGCAATAAAAAAATACCATTGGCATCTGGTTTCGGCGGTTCTTTCAAAAATATCCCAACACCATCCGCCTCTAACAAACTCGCTGTCTGACCCGCAATTTCAGTTAACATCGTATCTAATGCCACTTGACTTGAGATTGCAAGGCTAACACGGTGCATCGTTTCGACTTGATTCTCGCGTTCTGCAAGTGGTTCAATTATTTCTTTGCGAATAATCGAAAATGCGATAATCAGCCCACCAATAGACCCTAAACTGGTGGAAAAACTAGCAACAATCAATTGTGGATTAAAAAAAATGAATCCCTGCCCAATGATGAATAAGACAATCCCCGCAACCAACCCCAATGATGCAATCTTCTTGCGATACCGCCATGTCATAAATAATGT
>JALONZ010000218.1 GCA_025454675.1 Anaerolineae bacterium
TTGGTGCGACTTGGGACGGTATTTGTGCCAACGGGTAATCTGCGTAAAGACCGCACGGCGGTGAATATTGTCATCGAAGAAAACGGCGAAAAATTGCGTTACTCGGTGGATGCAGGGCATGTTTTTGTGTATCCCGTCCCATTAGGACAAAGTGTTGAGGTGCGTGTGCGTTGCGCGGGTGGTGTGACCATCAACGGCAAACGCCGATTTAAGATGACAATCGAAGGTGGCGCGATGGGATTGATGATAGATGCCCGTCCGCGTCCGCTCAAATTGGGCGATGTGACAAATCGCGCGGTGATGATGCCCAAATGGGTGCAAGAAGCCACAGGCGACCCGCTTCAAGAGATTGAACCCAGATGGCTGGAAGCGGTGGATGATGTGCAAGAAGTTGCGGAAAAAGCGCGTGATAAACGCCGTGCAGAAATTCGCAATAAGCAAAAGCCCGCCAAAGCCGAAAAAGAGGGCAAAGCAAATAAAAAGGCGAAAGGTGAAAAGGGCAAGGGTAAAGGCAAAAAATCATCGGCTAAAGATGAGTTTGACGAATTATTGACTGATGAAGCCTTAGAATCTTTGCTGGATGATGAAGAAGATGCAAAAGATGAGTTAGGAGCGTTGCGAAATGCTTTATCCTGAACAACGGTATCTGTCTGAATTGACCGTCATCCGCCGTGATTGTCGGTTGCCAGATGAAGCGGTTGGCACGATTAATGTCACCGAAGGCAAACGGGTGGAAGTGCGGGATGTGGTGGCGCATGGGGTTATTCCTGCGCGGTATATCATCATTAACGCCATGCAATTTTTTAATTTGCGAAAACCCGAAGCCCTAACCCCTCTATTGCAAGTCGAAGAAGGGGATGCGGTGGATGAAAAGCAAGTGCTGGCGGGCAAAGATGTTAAACGGGGAAAACGTCTTTTTTCCAGTGTGCGCGGGATGGTGGCACAAATTGCGGATGGGCGCATCATCTTGCAAGAATTGCCAGAAGTGATAGACCTTGAGGCGGGTGTGCGTGGACGGGTGATTAGCACCGAAGCAGGGCGGGGCGCACTCATTGAAGCAGTTGGGGCGCAGATTCAAGGGGCATGGGGCAATGGCAAATTAAGTATTGCCAGTTTGCGGATGGAGCCAGAAACGGGTATCGAGGGTATTGTGGGTGGTAATACATTAGAAACACGGTATATGGGTTCAACTTTGCTCACCCGCAAAGCCCTAAACCTGAATACACTGCGTATTTTGACTGAACAAAATGTGGCGGGGGTGATTGCGCCCAGTATGGATGCAAACCTTGTTCCGCGTGCCACCAAAGCCGAGTTTCCTATTTTGCTCACGGAGGGGTTTGGCAACCTGCGGATGGCGAATGCGGTGTATCAATTGCTTAACCAATATGAGGGAACGCCCATCACATTAGACGCATTTTCTGCCAATCGGTGGTCAAATCGTCGTCCAGAGGTTATCATTAATGTGAAAATGCGTGAAGGACAAAATCCTGCACGCCCAAATATTATGCTGGGATTTCGGGTTGGATTGACAGTCAAAGTAACCCGCGCCCCGTATGAAGGACAAACTGGTAAAATTGTGGAGTTGCCAGCCAACCCAGTTTTATTAGATAATGGCTTGCGTATCTTGTGCGCGAGAGTAGAATTAACCATAGGTGAAACACTATTCATCCCACGCGCCAATTTAGAAGTGCTGGGATAGTGACTAATTAGGTAACAATAACGATGCGTCTCCGCGTTTGGATGAAACCAACCGCCTGCATTTTCTGAGGAGCGATGCCAATGGGCAATAATGATAGAGACTTTTTTGATTTTGATGACGACCCCTTTGATGATGATGGCGGTAGCGAGGGGACTAAAGAAACACCGACAAATTTTGGTGGTGATTCTGATTTTTCGTTTGAGGAAGAAACCACGCAATTTGAAGATTTTGATGAGTTCGGCGACTTTGATGACATTGAAGATGATTTCACTGTAGAAGATGAAGCCGAAGCACAAGAATCGGGTGGACCAAGCCGTACTTTCATCATCCTCGCCGCTTTGCTGGTGTTATTGTTCTTGGCGGGGTTGGTGGTTGTGGTCATCTTAGCCACTCGTCCGCGCGGACCTTCTGCCATTGACCTGACACGCACGCAAATTGCGCTAGAAAATGGTCAAACATTGGTGGCATTTAATGCGACCAATACCGCCAAAGCGGTTGATGTCACCCAAACCTTTGAAGCGGCGGGTACGCAATCTGTTTTGACGGCAACAGCGAATGCCAATGCGACCAGCGAGGCAGGCACATTGCAAGCGATGGGCGCGACAGAGACGGCACAGTTTTTGACCAATGAGGCGCTTTCGCTTGCCGAGACACAAACAGCCGAATTTTTGTTAACACAAAATGCGCTCACGCCGACATTCGATTTTAATGCCCAACAAGCTGATATTCTTGCCGCCACCCAAACCGCGCAGGCGAATAATATCAATGCCACCCTAACCGCTATTGCAGGCACAAATTTGCCACAGACTAATAATACAATTGGCGATGTGGCGCTCACTGCCACTGCCATCGCTAATGCGCTTCGCAATCAACCAACCGCCGAAGCCATCACCCCAACCGGTGGGGCAATCGTCTCGCGGACACCCGTCCCCGACCCCGACATGCCCGATTCTGGGTTGTTTGATGATTTTGCAGGTGGGAATAATATGGCGCTCATCGCACTCATGGCGTTTGGTCTGATTGGTATCATCTTCAGTGCGCGTGTGTTGCGTGAAAGTAATAACCGCAAACCGACTCAAAAATAAGTATTGGATGAAAAGGCATGAAATATTTTGTGTAAAATATATGAATAAGCCCCCAAAATATTTGCCAATTCATCTTGTATAGTGCATAATTACAAGTCCATCATAGTGATATGATGGACTTAATTTTTTATGCCGCTTGATACACAGGAGAAATTAAAATATGACCAAAAGATTTGTATTAGTCTCACTTATAGCGGTTTTGTTGGGCTTGCTTGCGCTCCCAATTTTTGCCCAAGAAGAAGGCGATGTTGAACTCCGTTGGCGCACACGCCCTGATAACGATGCCGAAGTGCAAGTTTATACCGCCGCCAGCGAAGCCATTGATGCCGCGTGGGATGGTGTGACCCTCAAGTATGAACCCGGTGGGTCTGAAACCGCATCTTACCAAGATATTTTGATTGCCGAAATTGATGCCGATACCGCCCCCGATGTGTTCTGGATTCCAGGGACAGACGTGGCACGTTTTGCCGAAGCTGGCTTAATCTTGAACTTGGCTGAATATGCCGCCGCCGATGAAGAATATAGCGAAGAAGATTTCTACGCCGCCCCCATGTTGCACCTGACCACCGCGTTGGATGAAGGTGATGCACTCTGGGGTCTGCCTCGTGATGTTTCTGCCTTCGGTTTGTATTATAACCAAGACCTGTTCGATGCCGCTGGTGTGCCATACCCCGGTGACGGCGAAGCATGGACATGGGACGAATTCTATGATGCCGCCGCCGCCATCCGCGCATTGGGCGATGATGTTTATGGTTTCGGTATGAATGCGTGGTGGGCGAATCCCGGTTATTTCATCAATGCCGCTGGTTCTAGCTTCTTCACCGAAGATTTCAAAGCCTGTGGTTTGAATAACGAAGGTACTGTCGAAGGTTTGGCATTTGCCCGTAGCTTGTATGCCGATGATTTGGCTGTCCCCTATGGCACCGATTCTGAACCCCCATTCTTGGCGGGTAGCGTTGGTATGTTCATGAATGGTCGTTGGGCAACCCCAGGTGTTGTTGCCAATGCCACCTTCAATTGGAACGTCGCGCCACTGCCCGATGGTCCCGCGGGTCCCTCTAACTGGCTGTTCTGGGGCGCTTATGTGGTGAATGCCAAGACCGATTATCCCGCCGAAGCATGGGATTTGGTCACACGCCTCACCAGCGCCGAAATTCAAGGCTCGATTGCCTCTTTAGGCGCGAATATCCCCAGCCGTCAAACTGAAGATGCCATTGAACTGTTCCTTGGCACCTTGCCCGATAGTGGCGTGAATAACCAAGCCTTTGTTGATGGTGCCGCCGCTGGTGTTGCCGAAGCCCCCTTGTTCTTTGGCGATTGGCCCCAAATTGATGCCGTCTATGGTGCTGGTTTCACCGCCGTTTTGAATGGTGAACTTGACCCACAAGACTTTGCCAATACGGTCTGTGACCAAGTGGCTGAATTCTTTGATGCTGAATAAGATAATATAGGTGTTGTGGGTGTGATGTATATCGCGCCTATACAACCAAGATATGAATAAAAATTTGGGGCAATTGGCATGTAAAATACTAATTGCCCCATTTTGTTTATCACACGCTATATTTGTAAGGGCGCAACATGTTGCGCCCTTGCACAAACTTAGAACGACTTTTATTTTTTTTGATTGCTGAGGAAACCTTTTTATGACAACATCCCTCACAAATCAGCTCGATAACGCAACACAAACCGCTCAAAGCGGATTATTTCCGCGCCTTATCCGTTTCATCATTAGTCCGTCACCACTGGTTGTTACCCGCGTGGTGATGGCGCTCAATTTTGTGGTGAGCATTTTATTCATCGCCATCTCACGCCAAATTTTTGCGACCAGTGACTTTTTCAATTTGGGGGAGGGCGGGCGCTGGTTTTTGACCATCATTACTTTCTTCCCATTCGTGATGGCAGTGACGGCGTTCATCTTATTACGACAAAAAATATTGCTGGGGCGTTATATCTCCCTTGTTATGCTCTATGTGACATTCGTCCTCTCCATCGTGGGCTTATTACATGTGATGGGCATTTTCCTCAATTTTTCGGCGATGGTGGATAGTATCATGCAAAATATCACCCTCGCGTGGTTTTTGCCCGTAGCCTACGCCTTATTCTGGGTAGGCGGACGACTGGAAGAGAAAAATCGCTGGCGGGGTATATTGGAACAACTCGGCATCGGGTTGGGCATATTCGTCATCATCTTCATGCTATTCAGCGCCAACTTTTTAGCCAGTGCCAGTAGCTTGATTGATATGTATACCACCGCATCCGTGCGCGAAACAGTGTGGCTTTTGACTGTTGCCGCCATTATTTATGGTTTTTTCTTTTGGCGGATGCT
>JALONZ010000219.1:0-3352 GCA_025454675.1 Anaerolineae bacterium
TCAAGCAAGCGGTTATAGAACGCGCTCATGGGTGTTGTGAGTATTGCCGTATTGGGCAAGATGATCGCTTACTATCATTTCATGTTGACCATATCATTTCACAAAAACATTTAGGGGAAGATGATTTAGATAATTTGTGTTTGGCTTGCTATCGTTGTAATGCCTATAAAGGCTCGGATATAGCCGTATTTGACCCTGAGACGGGGAACATCACAAAACTTTTTCATCCCCGTCAACAAAGGTGGGACGAACATTTTCAACTATTAGATAATGGAGAAATCAAAGGGATTAGCCCTGAAGGGCGTGGTACTGCATTTTTATTACGGATGAATGAATTGAATCGTGTTCAAAATAGATTCGATTTATTAACTTTAGGGCGTTATCCCTGTTCTTAAATATTGGCTAGGGGCATAATGATAAATCAGCTACTCAATGATATTCTCGATTTTTTGGCATCATCACCATCGGCTGAAGCCATTGTGAATTATCATCCATCTGAAAATTTGCAAAATCGGCTGAGTGAGCTACTTAACAAAAATCGGTTAGGTGGGTTATCAAATGACGAAAAAAGCGAATTAGACGAATTTTTGCGGATGAATCGGTTCATGAATCGTCTAAAAATCAAAGCCCGCCAAAGGATTGGTGCATGAGTTCATCTTATATCAATTATCAACACCCGTTTTAAGGTTTTTATAAAAGACCACTGTCGCTTCATACGGTCCCGCGCTACTGAGTGCATATTCGGGGATAATTCCCGCCTGAACATACCCTGAACGCAAATAGAGACCCTGTGCGACACTACCTTCCACCGTATCCAACACCAATAACCATTTGCCCATATCCCGCGCTTTTTGTTCAATCAGATTCAATAAGGTTTTAGCGATGCCACGATTGCGATAGTCGCGGTGAACCAGCAATTTTTGAACCTCTGCGCGGTGATGCCCATTTGGGAATGTAGCATTTCCTAACTGAATGCTCCCCGCCACGCGCTGATGTTCATCCAACGCGATAAATATCACTTTATCGCCACTGGCAACCGCACTTTGAACAGTTTTCCAATAGGCGCGTGCATCTTCATCAGACATCGGCGCGATAAATCCAATAGATGCACCATCTGCCACAGCATCTTGTATCAATGCAATTAAGCCTGTTTCATGGTGCAAAATATCATCGGAGGTGATTTGATGATAGGCGATTTCCATCTGATTTCATCCTTTTAGAATTTGTTCCAGAATACCATGCTTGAAGATTACGCGCAATTTCGGTAAATTAGTAGTGTTGATGATTATTTGCCGTATTAGGGCATATCAGCAGAGGAAATAAAAATATGCACGCACGCACATTCTCACTCATCGGGTTATTGCTCCTCATCATCACCACAGGATGTACGCTATCCCTTGTGGGGTCATCAGATGCAGACAATACCCCCACCCCTGCCGTATTGCCAGGTCAACCAGAAGTCGAAATTTTGCCCCGTTTGGATAATGCGACCTATCGTGAAGGGGTGTTGATGTATATTCTCGCTACCGTCCGCAATGCAGGCGCAAATATCGCCCGTGTGGAGGTGTTGGTGGATGGTATCATCGTTGCCCAACGCGATAATCCCAATGTGATGAACGAAACCACATTCACCATTCAAGAAACATGGCTGGCGACAGGCACAGGGGAACGCACCATCACCGTAGCAGTTAGCCGTGCCAATGGAGAACGCGGTGAAGATAGCATCAACGTGCTTGTGACCAATGAAGGGCTGGCACTCGCGCCCATTATCACCGAAGCCCCGAATCAAAATGTCGTGACAGTGGTAGAAAATACACCCCAAGTCATCCCCACCTCACAACTACTCACCGTCCCAACACAAGGCGGAGAAGCGACCCTCGCGCCAACCGCCGCTCCCACCGAAGTGGTCATAGACCCCAACGCGCCACGCATTTTTGCGGATGCCCCTGCCAATGTGCGCCGTGGACCCAGCCGCGATTTCGACCCCCCACTCGGTGTATTACAAGCAGGTGATAGCGCCCCTATTTTAGCTTTGAATCAAGCGGGCGATTGGCTTAAGATTTCATATCAAGGTGGCGAGGCATGGGTATTTGGGGAAGTCGTCCGCATCGAAGGCGATACAACTAACCTCCCACGCGAATCGGGACCCGCAGTACCCACACCAACATCATAGTTTATGGCGGACATAGGCTACCGCTAGTCCGCCATCACGCTCATATTCAACATCTCAACTGCTAAATCCCGATTTGGCGCAAAAGTGATAAGGGTCTGATTGTCGTGGCGCGATACACATATCGCATGTTGTGATGATGCCACACAAAAATCATCATCGGGTGCGATGCCAAATCGTGTTTCTAAAAATGTGCGGTAATCGGTGATAAATTCGGTTTCATCCGCAGGCGTATCCCACGCAATCCGCATCACCCACGCAATGTCATTGGTCTCTGGATGATGATAAATCATCAAACTATCCCCACCCCAACCACTTGAAGCGGTGTTCGCTGTGCGAATCGGCAACACCAATTTGAGATATTCGCGCAGATAAAATTCGCCAACGGTGCGCGTGACCGCGAGTTGCCAATCATCACCAAAAATCGGTTGCAAATCAGCTATAGATACGGCTATTGGTGTTTCGCCATCTATATATTTTTGGGGATGCAAAATGTGTTCTGTAGATTGTGGCAGATTTTCATATACTCCGTTCACGCCAGCCCACCCCGCACGTTGTTGAATGTGTGAATTAAAATTCATCCCCTCAAAATAAGCGAAATTGACCTCTGCGAGGAATATCGGCGGTGTATCGAGTGGCATGGTAGACCCGCCTAATGCGGATAAACTATCATTGAGCAACGCAAAAATATTGCTGGTGTTATCACTCACCAAATAAAAGGTGAAGGCTTGCATCATATACGTTGCATCCCCTTCTATCAGGGCGGTGAGGGCTAATGATTGGTCGGCATTATCGGATGTTTGCGTGAATAACCCTTCTAAATCAAAATGCTGGTCTTGCAGGGCATGGGTAAATTCATGGGCATAAATAATTTGCTCCAAAAAAGGCAATTCATCACCCAATTCATCCCCTGTCAGCAAAATGGTATTCATTGTTTTGGCTTGGGTGTCATAATACCCTGCCACTTGGTCACTCAAAAATCCGCTATAAAATTCGCGCAGGTTAAAATCTGCATCAACAAACCCCAATGCGCGATAAAATAGCGTCTCCGCCAATGCGGTTTCGGGTGGCAATTGCGATTCATAACTGGTGGTGATATAGGCAATGGCTTCATCACGGGTGGGGAATAGGCGCGTGGTGGGGGCAAGTATCGGCAATCCGCGCGATGTGGCGATGAATGCT
>JALONZ010000219.1:3367-8432 GCA_025454675.1 Anaerolineae bacterium
ATGAATGCTTCTATCTCATCCAGTTGTGAGTCCAAATCATTCGATATATCTTGCGCCGATACACCGATGAGCAATCCAACAAGCATCAGTAAAACAGCACACCATTTCATGGGTGTTTTCCTATAAATCGAGCGGACGAATGGCATTGACGATATTGAGGATAATCACAAAAACGCCCAAAACCCACACAGGGATAAAATATAAATAACCGCCCAGTTCTTTTTTCATCAACCAGCCCGTTTGGTTACGATTGCGTATGCGTATCACCATATCCATGGCAACCAACATCACCCCCACAAATCCCATCACTATCGGGTCTGGCAGGCGCATGAGCAACCCACCTACCAAAGCAGGTAAGGCACACATCATAAACATCAAAATCCCTAACCCATTTCCATAAATTGTTGGCATAATATCAGCTCCTTTGCATCATCAATTTGATTTTATTCTAGCTGAATTTGGTGATTCATTCTGCATTCATAGAAAAATTTGGTGCAAAGTTAGGTGATTCAAACCATTTTTGATATTGATGAATTTACGATTTTAGGATATATTATAATGAACGTCCGTTCTTTATGGAGCTAATCATGGACAAAGAATTTTTCATTGACTTATACCTTTATAATTTTTGGGCAAATCTGCGCGTGTGGGAGTGCATCGCAGAATTGACGGATGAAGAATTTTTTAGAGAACTCTCGTATTCAATCGGGTCAATTCATATGCAAGTGGCGCATACCCTCGCGGTCGAGGCATGGTGGTTTCACTTTTTGCAAACAGGCGTTGTGGAATTTATAAAAGAAGAAAATCTCGCCAATCGGGACATCATCCGCCAAATGTGGGATGAGACCGAGCAACAGGTCATGGGATATTTGAACACCCTCACATCAGATGAACTGAACCGTAAAGTATTACCGCCCTTCTGGGAAAATAAGCCCGCCATCACCGTGCGCGATGCATTGGTTCAGGTGGCAAATCATAGCACCGACCACCGCGCCCAAACCTTAGCAGGCTTGCATCAATTGGGTGCGACCACAATCGAACAAGATTATCTGTTTTATCTGTGGGAAAAAGAAAAAGTAGACCAAGCATAAACCTGTGAAAGGGCGACTATCCAAACAATCGCCCTCGCAAGTTTTATGATTATTCTGCTGTTACATGGGTTAACAAGGCTTGTGCTAAATCTGTTGTGGGTGCAGATGTGATGAATGTGGTTGTATCGGTATTGGCAAAACAGGTTGTCATACCATCAAGCACACCGCACAAGGGTGTTTCAGAGACAATATCGAATCCCATTTCAAAAATCTGGGTATATAAATCGGAAAATTCACGTTGTTCTTTTTCAATCGGCGCATCCCATGTGATACCCAATGCCCACGCCAATTCATTCGTATTGGGGTGCTGATAAATACTCATCGTATCGCCACCCCACCCATTCGTTGCCTGATAAGCCAGACTACTGGCGGTATACGGGCTTAGATATTCGCTGAGATAAAATTGCCCGATAGTGGTTGTCACACCCAATTGCCAATCATCACCCAATACACCTGATATATCTGCTAGTTCTACCGGAATAGGCATATCGCCTGCGATATATTTTGCAGGTTGCAAAATTTGCTCGCTGGATTGTGGCAAATTGGCATACATCGCATTAACGGCATCCCATCCACCAGTCGCATGTATAGTCATTACAAATTGCAAGCCACCAATATAAACAAGGTTTTCTTCATTCTTCATTATTGGTAGGGCATCCGTGACGGTCTGTGACGATTGAAGTGAATTTATATCCCCTAAATTATTCTCGATGCCATAGAGGACATAATTTCGTTGCACCAAATTGGCATCACCCTCTATTAAGGCGCGTAATGCTAAAAATTGGTCGGTGGTATATCGTTCTTTTTCGATAGGAATCTCAAAGTGTTGGTCTTGTAGGGCATGAAGAAATTCATGGGCATAAATTGATTGCTGATAGAACGACAAGTTATCCCCTAAAGATTCACCTTCAGGTAAAATCATATTTAACCCGCCTAGCTCTGGTAAATAAAAGCCGACAACCGTCTCACCAAGCGAAGCGACATAGGCTTCGGCAAAAATATTCGCATCACTCACAAATCCCAACGCACGATAGAGTAGACCTTGTTGATTGAGGTCTACGACTAAAAAGTCATTGAGTGCGCTTTCAATAGCGATGTCTCGTGCTTGTTGGCGGGTGATAAATTGTACGGGAACAGGTTCTAAAATGGGCAACCCGCGATTTTCACTGACAAAAATCTCAATTGCTGTCAATTGTGCTTCTAATTCGGCAGAAATTTCGGTGGTTTGGGCAAAAGCGGGGATGATGATGAAAATGATGAGAATGAAAAACATTCCCAATTTCTTCATGATGAAAACTCCTTATGTGTTGTAATGCACGATTGCATCTTTATATAGATAAGCACAAATGCGGGTCGCTGTCCATACAAATCGGTATGAATGAAGGGTTTATCTTGTCGCTAATAGATGACGGTGTGCAATCGTTAGGCATTCGTGGGGTGAAAATTTATGGGCTATGTTTATAATGGAAGCATCGAGATGATACCGTCAGATTGAGGATTTTTTTCCATGAAACAGATTGCGCTAATCGCTCTATTTTTGATATTGGGGGTAAGTGGTGTTTTTGCCCAAGAGACCACCCCGCCCGTACCAGTCCCAACCCCAACACCACCATTTTATTATTTGCAAACAGGCTTCACCTATCACGCGCAATGGTGGAATAATTGCGGACCCGCCACCGTCACAACCGCACTCAGTTATTTTGGTTATACCAATGACCAAGCCCGCGCCGCCAATTGGTTGAAGCCGAATAGTGAAGATAAAAATGTTAGCCCGTGGCAATTGGAACAATTCGTAGATACCCAAGTGCCAGAATTACCGGTTTTTTCGTTGTATCGGTACGGTGGGTCATTAGAACGCCTCAAGTCGCTGATTAGCAATAATTTTGTTGTGATGATAGAAGCAGGCTACGACCCAGAACGCGCCAATCAGGGGTGGATGGGGCATTATTTGTTGGTGGTGGGGTATGACGATGCCAGCCAACAAGTCATCACGCACGATAGTTATGATGGTGAAGGCTTGGCATATAGCTACGCGCATATTCAAGAACATTGGCAACATTTTAATTATGTGTATTTTGTAATTTATGAAAGCGCCCGCGAACCCGAATTATTCGCCTTGCTCGGTGAAGATGCCGACCCGCGTGAAAATTATATCAACGCCTTTGAACTCGCCAGAGCCGAAGCAACCGCCAACTCCGCCGATGCGTATGCGTGGTTCAATATGGGCAGTATGCTCACCAAATTGGAAATGTATGAAAATGCCGCCACCGCCTTTGACCAAGCCTTCGCATTGGGGATGCCCTGGCGCACCACTTGGTATCAATTCGCGCCATTTGAAGCCTATTATCATGTCGGGAAATATGATTATGTGTTGACAATGGTGGATACCTTGCGTAATGGTAGCAATGATTTTGTGGAAGAGGCATTTTATTATGCGGGACTTGCACGCCTCGCATTAGGTGAACGTGACCGCGCTATCAATAATTTTAATGCGGTATTGGCATTTAACCCGAATTTCACCCCCGCGCAGGAGCAATTGAATCAACTGAACACGCCTGCACCATGAGATATCACGGGCGGGGTTATTCGCCTCGCCCTTATAATTTCCCCCATTTGCATCAAAATCCCCTATAATGAAAATAAAACGGTTGGATAAAGGATGAAATCATATGACCACCCTCACGTTAGAGTTTTCGGATGAACTGATTGAAAAATTGACACAAAAAGCCCAACAAGATGGCATGGAATTGACCACATGGCTTCATGATTGGATTGAGTCCACTTTTGATGACGATGATGAAGTCACTAAAGAGGATATTTTGAATGATATTCGGGAAGGGATTATTGAGGTAATGAATGGCGATTATGGTATTCCAGCAGAGGAAGCGATGGCAAAACTACGTGCGGAGTTAGATAATGCCGACCATCGTTGATACTAAAAAGCAATTTCTGAAGCGTGTGAGCAAATTAGCAAAAAAATATCGTGGCTTACTGGATGATGTTGATACACTTATCGCACAACTAAAAAACGATGAACGCCCTGGCGACCGCATCCCGAATATTGGGCAAGATATTTATAAAGTGCGACTGGCTAATCCATCGGCACAAAAAGGCAAAAGTGGCGGTTTTAGGGTGATTTATTATGTGCGCCTCACCGATAGGGTGGTGCTATTGACCATCTACGCCAAAAGCGACCAGCCTGATATCAGTATTCAGGAAATTATGATGCTTTTAGAAGATTTGCCGAATGGGGATGAATCGGACGAAGGATAATATTTCCTAATGACCCCTCGTTACCCCTCTTGACAAGTTATCGTAGTTTGTGCTATGTTATAGACAATGGTTCATTTTGATTACAAGGAGACAAGTGATATGGCTAAAAATTCTGTTGCGGTTGTTATTAAAGGTATGCTTCACCGCGCATAACCATCAACCATCTCCCCTCACAACTTCCCCTAAACGGGTGTATCTTTGGTGAGATTTGGCGTGATGATTCGCGCCCGTGTGTGGTATACCGACCAATTCGTAGGCAATTTATCGGATTTGGCATCGGGTGTATGGATATTGCCATAACCCACCACACAACATCACATTTCACAACACAAGGATAACCTAACCGTGTCTTTTTCTGATTACGACAAATACGAACAATACGAAAAACAATTCGACCCCACCCAAACAGACCGTCAGGCACGGCGCAAACGCAAGCCAAAAGCCAAGCATATCGCCAAAAAATTGGCGGTTGAGGTCTTGAATGAGGTCGCAGAACTCGAAGATTTGGAAGGCGGATTCAATACCACCTACACGCCCGGTTTATTTGAAGAGGGCTGGTTATTGCAGGCGCTCCAAACCTTTTATGAGCAAAAAATCATCACCGATGTGTTGGGACGGGTGAAAGGTGGCAAAGAGGCGAATGTTTATCGGTGTGCCGCCCACCCCACCACAGGCGAAACACTCATCGCCGCCAAAGTGTA
>JALONZ010000220.1 GCA_025454675.1 Anaerolineae bacterium
GTGTTACGGACTTCATTCTTGTTCAAAAAAGGAAGACCAGAAACAGAAGGATAGAGCAAGAAAGAAAGAAAGGAGAGAAAAATATAAATAGATTAAATATAGAATAGAGAGTGAAAGAGAGAGAGAGAGAGAGAGTAAAGTGTGAGAGAAGAGTGAGAGTGAATAGTAGTGAGTGAGTGTGTGTGACTTGAAATGGGGTTCATAGCTTCCTGGTCACAAATATTCTCGTCACAGCCCCAGAATTTTTTTTGTCATACTTAAACTGGTCATAGACTCCAACAATTATACATGACTGACAAAACTTCTGTGACTGATAAGACTTTTTGAAGTTTGGCACTCGAGATTTTACAAATGAACACCGCGCAAGACCTTGCAGAAATTATGGTGGCGGTGGGATTGGCGCAAAATTTTGCGGCGATACGCGCACTGGCAACCGATGGTATCCAACAGGGTCATATGCGGATGCACGCCAAACAACTCGCACTCGCGGCGGGTGCATCGGCAGAGGACGCGCCAAAAATCGCCAAACAGATGATAGATGAGAAAAATATTCGGTTAGAACGCGCAAAGCAATTGGTGGAGATGCTCAATCTGCCACCGAAAAATGAGGAGATGTAAACGTATGGCGAATCAGAATGGCACATTTAATTTTCAACAAGCCAGTTCGTTATTGATGAGACCCACTCGTCAAGTCGGGCTGGTTGGATATGGGGCGTATGTCCCGCGTTATCGTTTACCAGGGACAGAAGTCGCACGGATTTGGACAAATGGCTTAGGTGGTAGCCCTGTTAAAGAAAAGGCAGTGGCGGGGATTGATGAAGATGTGACCACCATGTCTATCGAGGCGGCGCGGAACGCGGTTTTACGCGCAGGCATTGACCCACAACTCATCCGTGCGGTATGGGTGGGTAGCGAGAGTCATCCGTATGCCGTCAAACCCACCAGCACGATTGTGGCGGAAAGCATCGGCACATCCCCGAATATCCAAGCCGCCGATTGGGAATTTGCTTGTAAGGCAGGCACTGAAGCCGTTCAAGCCTCAATCGGTATTGTCGGTAGTGGTATGGGTGCGTATACCCTGAGCATCGGCATGGATACGGCGCAAGGTCGTCCTGGTGATGCGTTGGAATACACGGCGGCATCGGGTGGGGCGGCATTTTTGATTGGACCCGCCGAAGAATCGTGTGCGGTGTATCAGGGTAGTTATAGCTTTGTGACCGATACCCCCGATTTTTGGCGACGTTCCGGTCAGACTTACCCGTCACATGGCGATAGATTCACAGGTGAACCTGCTTATTTCCATCATGTGACCAGCGCGGCATCGGCACTCATGGACATGATGCACACCAAAGCATCCGATTATACCTACGCGGTGTTCCATCAACCGAATGTGAAATTCCCCATGCGGGCGGCGCAAATGCTCGGATTCACCGAAGCGCAATTCCAAACAGGGTTACTCGCTGACCATATCGGTAATGTGTATTCTGGGTCGTGCATGGTTGGTTTGACCGCCATTTTAGACCAAGCCAAACCCGGTGACCGCATTTTGATGGTGAGTTATGGCAGTGGCGCGGGGTCGGATGCGTTTGATATTCTCGTCACCGATAAAATTGGGTTGGTGCAAAATCGTGCGCCCCGCACATGGGATTATATCAACCGCCGTACCGCCATTGATTATGCCACCTATTGTCGTTTCCGTGACAAGTTAAAAGACTAAACAATCATAATATCCCCCATCCCCGACCCTTCCCCCACAAAGTAGAGGAAGGGAGCAAGGTAAAACCCTGCTTTTCCCCCCTCTCCATGTAATGGGGACGGGGCTAGGGGGTGGGGATAATGTCTTAATTTGCTACATATTAACCGTAGGGACATGATATAAAGGATAAAAACATGAGACCAGTAGCTATTATTGGGGTTGGGATGACCCCTGTTGGAGAACATTGGGATAAAAGTGTGCGGATGTTGGGCGCAGAAGCCGTTCAACTGGCACTTGAAGATGCGCGTTTAGAGGGTGTTGATGCCTTATATTTGGGAAATTCGTATGGGGCAACCTTCAGCAGTCAATCACATTTGGGCGCGTTGGTCGCTGATTATGCGGGCTTGGGCAATATTGAAGCCTATGCGATAGAGGCGGGTGATGCGTCTGGTGGGGCGGCGCTCCGCACAGGGTATTTGGCGGTTGCCAGTGGCGAAGTGAATTTCGCGATGGTGGTCGGCGCAGAAAAATCATCGGATGCGATTGGCAGTTCCCGCGTGGAAGGGCGCAATGTCAGCCTTGATGCCGATTTTGAATCTATTCACGGCGCAACCTTGCCCGCACTTGCCGCCATGCTCATGCGCCGTTATATGTATGAATACGGGGTGGAATTGGCGGGTTTTGAAGGCTTTAGCATCAATGCCCATGCCAATGGCAAACGCAATCCGTTGGCGATGTATCGCAATATCATCAAAGCGGGGGCGTTTGCCAAAGCGCCGTTTGTATCTGACCCTGTGAATTTATTTGATGGTGCGCCTGATGCGGATGGCGCGGCGGCGGTCATCCTTGCGCCCCTCGAATGGGCATTAGACCGCGTTTCGCAACCGATTAAAATCGCGGGGAGTGGTGTGGCAACTGATACACTGGCTGTCCATGACCGCAAAGACCCGTTGTATCTGAAATCGGTGGCGTTATCTGCACAAAAAGCCTTATCTCAGGCGGGACGCAATCTGGATGAATTAAGCCTGTTGGAATTGCATGATGCGTATACCATCCTCACCGCATTGTCGTTAGAAGCGATGGGATTTGCAGAACGCGGGGCAGGGTGGCGCATGACGGATAAAATTGGCTTGACGGGCGACTTACCCATCTCCACATTTGGCGGATTGAAGAGTCGGGGCAACCCAACCGGTGCGACAGGTGTCTATCAAGCGGTGGAAGCCGTGTTGCAATTGCGCGGAACGGCAAATGAGAACCAAGTGAATAGCGCCAAAGTTGCGCTCATCCAGAACTTAGGTGGGCTGGCAACAACGGCTGTAACACACATTTTAGAGGCTCTCTAAACCTCTCTGATAGCTATTTAGAGGGTCTGTGAGAGTAATTGAGAGGTTTTTCACGATACAATGACATCAATTAACGTTATCACGATGGAGTGATGGAATATGCAAATTTCAAGACATTGGCGTATGAACGCCCAACGGTATCGTTTAGAAGGTGTGCGTGTGGAAAATGGCGAAGTGAGCCTGCAAGCGCGTGCAAATATGACCGACAGCCAAGAAATGGAAGTTGTGGTGGTGCAACAACCCGTTGCCCAAGCCACACCCGTCAAAGTTGCCTAATATGAGTGAAATGACACAGGCGGATGTCCGCCACGAGCGATTTGCCTTTGCTGGCACGGGAACGGTATATAGCTATACTACTCTCCAAGATGCGCCAGAATCATTCACAGAACAATCACCGTATGTGCTTGCGATGATTCAGTTGGATGAAGGGGTCATGCTCACCGCGCAAATCACCGATTTAGGTGATGAAAGCCTTGCCATTGGTGATAGAGTGGAGATGGTAACACGCAAACTCACCACCGAAGGCGCAAAAGGCATGATTGTGTATGGCTATAAGTTTCGTAAAATGCTCCCGCGGGCATAATTAACGCGGAAATTCTCCCAAAACTGATATATATGAAGAGGCGTGTTTGTGCTAACCGCCTCTTTTTATTTTGCATATTGCCAATACAAACACAAAAGACGCATTTCTGCGTCCTTCGTGTGTTTTAAGTATTGTTCCAAAAAGGATTAGCGGGTTGTCGCCGCTTGCAATTTGTGTTCGTAAGCCAGCGAGAGTTCGGTATCTTTATCGAAAATGTGCATATTTTCCATGTTGAATACCAAGCCCATGCGACCCCCAACGCGAGCGCGGGTACGTGGGTCTGTACGGGCGATGAATGTTTTGCCACCTTCTTCAAGGTAGATAATCATTTCGTTACCCATTTGTTCAATCACATCCACGTTACCTTCGGTTTGCGAGGGCAAAATTCCGGGTGGTTGGAAGTCAATGTCATGAATATCTTCTGGACGAATCCCAAAGATAACTTCTTTACCGATATGTGACTTGAATGGGGCGGCTTTGGCTTCGGGGACATTCAATTGGAATGTGCCAGTATCTACGACTAAACCATGGTCAGCTTTGCCTAATGTGGCTTTGAACAGGTTCATGGAAGGGCTTCCGATGAAGGTCGCAACAAAGACATTGCGGGGATTGTGGTACAAATTGAATGGGCTATCAATTTGTTGCAATTCGCCTGCGCTCAACACACAGATGCGTGTACCCATCGTCATGGCTTCAACTTGGTCATGGGTCACATAGATGAATGTGGTTTCAAGACGTTGGTGTAATTTGCTGATGAAGGAACGGGCTTCCACACGTAACTTCGCATCGAGGTTGGAGAGGGGTTCGTCCATCAAAAAGACATCTGGTTCACGGACGATAGCGCGACCGACTGCCACACGTTGACGTTGACCACCCGACAATTGACGCGGACGGCGGTCTAACAGGTTGGATAAGCCCAAACTGGCGGCGGCTTCTTTCACACGTTGGTCAATGACGGATTTGGGGGTTTTGCGGAGTTTTAAGCCGAAAGCCATGTTGTCATAGACGGTCATATGTGGATAAAGCGCATAGCTTTGGAACACCATCGCCACATCGCGGTCTTTGGGCGCAATATTATTGACCACACGGTCACCGATACGTACCTGTCCATCACTGATTTCTTCTAATCCTGCCAACATGCGTAAGCTGGTCGATTTTCCGCAACCGGATGGTCCGACGAAAACAAGAAATTCTTTATCTTCAATATGAATGTTCAAATCTTTAACAACTTGAACAGCACCATAACGTTTCCATACATGATCGAAGGTTACACTTGCCACTATATACCTCCATGCCTTTAGGCTAAATGCACATTATTGTTCAAAAATTGCTTATCTCTTGTTAAAATTGCACAAATATTTTTGAGAGATTCGCTTGCTTTTATCTGGTGTTGATTATAATCTAGTTTTCATTTTTTTGCCAAAAAAAAGT
>JALONZ010000221.1 GCA_025454675.1 Anaerolineae bacterium
ATAGCGTACACTCGCATGGGCGCGGCTCACCCGCGGCACAATTACAGGTGATGTATTGACAATCAAAAAGCGCCCCTCTTTGGTGATGCGCTGGGTTTGAGCGAAGATATCCGTCAAAAAATCCAGATAGGCGTTATAACTAGGATAAATCGCATAATCCCGCGCATTATAATAGGGTGGGGATGTAAAGGTGAGGTGGATAGCTTCATCGGGGATATGAGGTAATACTTCACGAACATCGCCTAAAACGGCTAAATTGTGCATCCATGTGGGGGATTCAGTATGTGGGATAGCCGATTTTGAGGATGTCTGCCCCAATTCCTTGCTCACAAATGCGCTCACCGTCTCATTGGGGTGATTGCATAACAGACGTAATTTCTCCATGACTTGTGCTTGTGATTTGAAAATGACCAGTCCTCGCACCGCTTGTAATACAATTTTAGGGTCGGTATCATCGCAAAAAGATAAGAGAATCGGCATACACCGCGCATCGCGCAAGCGCCCAATGGCAGAAACGGCTTCTCGGCGTACCAGCGAATCAGCATCATGAACCGCGCTATGATGAAATTGGTCAAGATAACTAAAATGCGTTAATTTGCCCAAATTTTTAATCGCCCATTGCCGAACATCACGATTTTCGTATGTGAGCAATGGCAGTAAAACACCCCCATCAAAATCGGTGGGCAAATGCCCTAAATTTTCAAGAATATGAATCAAATCTCGCGCCGATTGATTGGGTTTGAGTGCTTCATAAATGGGATTGAGGTCGGTTATTTTATACTGTTCGATTTGGGCTTTGGTTAATGGCACAATAAATTCTCCGTATGATTGACCATATTATGCCATGTAGCCCAATTATCGTAAACCGTTCATCGTTTCGCCTGCTTATACACCAGCATTCCCCATAGCGTATAGGTGGCATAAAAGCCGATGGAATAGGTAGACCACCACGGCAAGCGTGTCTCGCCCAAGTCAATAATGAGGGGCAAATACATCGCCAACATCGCAACCGCGACCACCAATATCCACATATCGCGCCCTTTGCTATACCGAAACGCCATCCAAAACGCCAAAAAGTAGGGTGGCATCCCCGTTATCCACAAGGTATATCCCACCAACAACGCCATCATAATCACCGCACCATATGCCAAATCGAAATTGCGGTCTGGTGTATCAGAACGGCGCATCAGCACCAGTGCATAGGTTACGCCAACGGTGAGCAACATCAGCCCATAACGGGTGAGTTGGAACAGCGTATTATCAATCACCAATGGATACAGGCGTGGATGGTCAACGAATAATTTGCCTGTGAAGCCCGCAATAGATGAATTTTGGAACATGCCCGCCGTTTGCCCCTGTGTGAATAGCGTGAGCAATACCGAAAATGATTGAATCATCATATCCAAACCCGATATCAGGATTTGCAATACCCCCAAGCCAACCCCAACCACAATCACCCCGCGCATTACGCGCCAATCACGCCGTAGGATGAAAAATAGCACGATGAAAACAGGGAATACTTTTATCCAACACGCCAATGCAAGCCATCCCCCCGCGCGGAAATGCTTCCCTTTGCCATAATCGCGCCATGTGAGCATAAATAAAAAGGTGAGCATGATGGTGATTTGCCCGATATACAGCGTGTGCGTAATCGGGATGAATAACACAGGGAACGCCCATAACCAGATGTGATATTTCGGTTGGGTATGTTGGCGCATGATTTGAATAATGCCTATCAGACAGGCGATATTCAGCATATACCACAGCGCCGCCGTGTTCGGCTCGCCGATTGTCCCTACAAATGGTGCTAGGGCTTGCGCCAACAGGGGCGGATATAAGTAGAGGTGTCTTTGGGCAAAATCTTCATCATAGGGTGAACGCCCATCCACAAGGGCTTGTGCGCCTTTGGCATAGGCGAAATAATCATAGCGCCCATGTGATTCGGTGTTGGTATCATTATAACTGCCGTCATCATTGGTGTTGCCATACATGAACAACACCCAATTCATGATAACTAGCACTGCCCACCCCAAAATGACCATTCCCCACCAAATGCGCCGTATGCCTTTACGATTCCAGTTCATCATCTGCCCCTTGTCCGTTGTTTAGGTTATTCAGCAAGTCTTCCTCATCTTTTTTCAGTTGAACCGCCCGCATAATTTGCGTGCGCGATAAAATCACGGAAGAATCTCTTTCTTGGCGTAATTCATCGGGGATGGGGATATTGCGTTTTTCGAGGAAATCTTCAATGGCATCGCTGATGGTGCGCGATGGTGAATAATCTCCCATTTGTTCGCGCAAATCACGCAGATGGTCAACTAACCACAGGTATAAATCGGCTTCGGTACGTCCGCCTAAAATATCGGTCATCTCATATTTGCGGATGAGGGTGATGGCAGGGCGGTAAGCGTTATCATACCAATGCGCGGCGGCGGTGGTCAGGTCAATATCTTGATTTTGCTCATGCGATAGCAACGCCTGATATAAAAAGATGTGTCCCAATAAATCGGCATAGCGCGACCGCTCGCTCAGTTGCATGGATTGATGATGATGACGGGTTTTTGTCAAGTTGGTCTCTTCTAAGAAGGCGGCATACGCGGCGGCATCTTCAATTTCAGAAGGCGACATATCAGGACGCAAATCAATGGTGGTGGGCAACTCGGTGACATGGGCTTGAATCGTCTTTGCCCCAATCTGACGCGCCACCGATACCCGATGATTGCCATCGCGCACAAAATATAAATCATCCACCTTATACACTTCAATCGGTGGCAAACCTGTTAAGCTATTCGCTTGGGCATAAACCCGACTCCAGCGTTCTTGCAAGCCCGCATTTTTGGGCAAAAAGTCGCGCGTGAACTCCCGATAGCGCCCCACACTGCCCACAATTTGGTCTACGGGAATATCTTGCAAGCCTTTATAACTTTCTTCACGCAATCTTAACCGACTGCGAATATCATCAAAGCTCAATAACTCCATCGGCTTACCGCGAATGAAGTTAATCATCTCTTTCCAGAAGGCACGCGCCCGCGCACTATTGAAGCGGTTTTTGCCCTCTATTATATTCATCTTAAAACTATGTTCATCGGACATGGCTTACCGCCTTTCCATTAGGAGAATTCAATTGGCATAATGACCATCATGATGCCAACTCATATTGATTCAATTGAATTATAACGGAAATCAGTTTAACATTTATCGGTAAATCTTGATAAATTACAAAACTCAACATTGGAGAAATGGATTATGAGTTATATTTTAGTCACAAATGATGATGGTGTCCATGCACCCGGTATTTTGGCATTGACACAAGCCATGCGAAAATTCGGCGATGTGAAGGTGGTCGCGCCAACATTCAATCAAAGTGCCAGTGGGCATAAAAAGACCCTGTTCACAAACATCCCCTACGAAAAAACCAAATTAGCAGATGGTACAGACGCATTGTCTATAACGGGTTCACCTGCCGATTGTATTGCACTATCCGCACTTGGTGCGATGCCGTGGCCCCCACGCCTGATTGTGTCGGGTATTAATCGCGGTCCCAATATGGGACAAGATATTACCTATAGTGGCACCGTCACCGCCGCCTTAGAAGGGGCATTACATGGGGTGCGTGCGATTGCCTTTTCATTGGATAATCACAATGCGAATGCGGTTGAAGATTATCAACTGGGCGCACAAGTGGCGCAACGAGTGGTTGAATGGGTATTTCGGCGCGATTTTCCGTTGCACACCATCCTCAATGTGAATATCCCCGCAGGCGACACCGCCAAAGGCATTCGTGTCACACGGCAAGGCATCCGCGAATATTTGGATGCACTAGAAGATGATGGCAAGGTCTATCGCATTGTCGGCGACCCACCGGCTGGTCGGTTAGATGAAGTCGGGACGGATATGTGGGCGATTCATAACGGTTATGTCAGCCTCACACCCATTCATCTGGATTTGACCGCGCATCACTTCATGGCAGAATTATTCGCTTGGGATATTTCCCTCTAACACATTGATTTGTGCCACATAACGCAAAATAATATCACCCCCTTCGCCCGCTTTTGCCGATAAACTCATGGCGGGGAATAATTGGGCGAATGCGGTTTGATAGGTTGCTAATCCCTCTGGTGTCAGATTTTCGCCAAAGAAAAATTGTCTAACAGGTTGAATGAGCAAGGCAAAAATCAATCCGACCTCACCAACCGCATCCCCATTCAGATATAACGCCACTTTGGGGGCAGGTAAAAAGGTTGGTATGAGGCGCGGAATTGCCCATAAATAGCCGTCATGACGGGTGAGTAAATCTTGTGCCGCGGAGGGTGTTGCGATGAAAAATAGCGCATCATTTGCGCCAATGGCGATTTCTGTGGGCAAAAAAGAGTTTGTTGCGGGTAGGGTGATGAAAATCACATCCGCATCACTCATCCGTGTGCGATGCAGGTCGAAGGTGGGTTCTGTACCCCAATATAACTGCGCCGCATCACCCAGCAATGTCACCAACCTCGCCGAATTGTCGGGGGATGTGGTTTTGATAACCATCCCCAAATATAATGGCGCGTTACTTGGGGTATCGGTTAGCGCATAGGGGTCAAAATCGCCCCACAGCACATAATCCCCTGTCGTCCACGATAAAATATCGGCTTGCAAATCGGCTTGGAGCAACACGCGCGTAAATTGGGAAAAATCGCGCATGATGAGTTCTGGTGTGTCGGATGCGCTGATGGATGCGAGGATGGCGGATGCACTTTCGACCAGATTGGTCAAATCGGTGGTATGCAAAAAGAATTTGGCTTGTGGTGGGATAAATTCCCAAAATGAGGGATGAATGGGGGCATCGGTTTGGGCTTGTGGGGCATCGCGCCGTTGTATCACATCCAATGTGAGGGCATCCTCCGCCAATTTGACCCCGACCATGCCCGCGCCTGTGGTGGCATCGCTCACCCCAAACGCTCCCAACACACGCAAGGCAATCGCATCCTGAATCAATGGCAAGGATAGGGCTGGTGTGTTGAAATATGCCCAAATGTCATAATCTGCATTCGGCAACTGG
>JALONZ010000222.1 GCA_025454675.1 Anaerolineae bacterium
GTTATTTTGGCGGATGGTGTGCTTATATTGTTCGCGCAGACAATCACGCCATTCATTATCAAAAACAGACATTTTGTCAAAACCCTTTCCGATATTTATTCATCATTGTAATCGAATTTTTCCAAAATGTGCAAAATATCTTCGCCATAGGTATGCGCTCGCAATTCGCCAACACCTTTTATGATTTTCAACCCGTTCATATCGGATGGTGGTTGTTGAGCAATGTGCAACAGTACCTGTTTGGGCAAGATAGCACGGACTTCTACGCCATCTTGTTGGGCGCGTTCTTTGCGCCATGTATATAAGGCGGTGTATCTATCCGCGACCAAACTTTCGACTCCGTGTAATTCGGGTGGTGGGGGCAGGGATTGGGCTTCAAACCCGCTTTTAATGGCGTTCAAAATGGCTTTGCCATACCGTTTGCGCTGTTTATAAGAGAGTACCCGACATTTTTCCAATTGGATGGATGATTTTGGGGCGGTTTGTGCCAATGCAAGCAGTTGCTGGTTGGTGATAATTTTCATTGGCGGGGCATCTTTGGTTTGGGCAATCGTATCACGCATCACGTATAGCTCATGCAAAACCGCCAGTTCGCGCCATGAGAGTTGATGTGGTTCGGCGATATTCCAAAAACCGCTAGGGTCGAATTGTCGGATGATGGATGGGGCAAGTTTGGTGAGTGCGATGAAAGCGCGTTGTGCATCGGGCAGACGGCGCAAACTTTTGAGCCTGACCATCAAAATATCACGCAATTGTGGCAGGTAATGCGAATCCATTTGGGCATATAGCAGGCTATCTTGTGGCAAGGGGCGTATTCCCCAATTATCCAACTGATGGCGCTTATCAATGCTCACATTCAAAAAAGATTGAAGCAGATGATTGAGTCCCAATGGGTTGACATTACAAATTTTGGCGGCAATCATGGTGTCGAATAGGCTATTAAATTCAAACCCAAAATCGCGCTTGAGGGTGACAATATCATATTCTGCGCCATGAAAGACTTTTTCGACTGTTTCTGATGCAAAAATTGCCCCTAGTGCGGATAAATCAGGGATGCTAAGTGGGTCTATCAGGTAATCATGCGTCCGAGTCGAGATTTGAATCAGACAGACCCGTTCTTGATAGGCGTGTAAACTGTTGGATTCGCTATCAATACCAATCAGGGGTTCACGCGCTAAGATGTTGACCACCTCCTCTAAGGCGTGTGGACTCTTAATGAGGGTGGCGGGTGGAAATGGAAATTTGGGCATTCTTAAATCCAGCGACGATACTTAAAGAAGGTGAGCATTCCTACAGCCGTGAAAAACATGAATAAGGATACAATTAAAAACGCATCGGGGTGGTCTTGGGCAGGCAAGCCGATATTCATCCCATACACACTAGAGATGAGGGTGAGTGGCAACATAATTACCGAGATGACGGTCAATACGCGAATAACCTCGTTTACACGATGATTTGCCAATGTATTCACAGTATCGGCAAGGCTGACGATGATTTCGGCATCTTCATCAATCATATCGCGTGCTTTTTCGATATGGTCTACCACATCACCAAAATATTGGTCAGAATCTTCTGGCAGAATGGGGTGGTCTAATATGGCAATTTGGTTTAAGACTGGCACTTGTTGGCGGATAATACGACGCAGGGCGATAATATCACGACGCACAAGGGCAATCTCGCGGATGACATCTTGCGAATTTTTGCTGAACACGGTTTCTTCAATTTTTTGCAGATTAGAATCCACTTTGCGTAAAATGGGCGCGATATAATCTACGAGCGCATCAATGATGTTATACAGGGTGTTTTCTGTGCCTTTGCCCAATAACTTTTCGAGGGTGGTGGGGTCGGAATTACATCGGTCAAATAACCCAACAAAGGGCTTGAGTGAACCATCATGAATGGTGATGATGGCATTTTTCATGACCAAAAAATTGACCTCACGGGCGCGGGTAAGGCGTTCTAGCGCGTCCCATAATGGAAAATGCAGGACGATAAAAATATAATCATCTTCCACATCCAGTTTTGGACGTTCATTTGGGGAGAGCATATCTTCGATATTGAGGGGGTGAACGAATGGGTATAGCGTGCCGATGGCTTTGATTTCTTCGGGGGTAGGGTTGCGAATATCAAGCCATTTAATTGTTTTATAGACCAGTGTCCTAAGCGCCATAACCAATCCTCCAATAGGAGTGCAAATTATCATCTTCTATTTTGTCATAAGGGCGTTTTTATGGCAAATGCTTTTTGACACACCCTAACGCTTGTGATATATTTAACGGACGAAACACCAAACAAGCCATTCTTATTGAATTGGTTTGCTTGGATATTTGTCATGATATGTGTGTTTTGGTTATTATTGATATTGAACTGAATTTACGAAATACCCTGAGCAACAGATTTATTCGTGGAGGATGGCATGGCAACTGCCACAAGTACAAAAGGCGCATTGGTCGAAAAAACAGCCACACAACAAGTTGTGGTGGATGTTGCAGGTATCAACCGCCGAGAATTTCTGTATTACATTTGGGGAGCATCTATGGTGATGCTCTTGGGTCAATCAAGCGTTGGGCTGGTTTGGTTTTTGCTCCCACGCTTCAGAGAAGGGGAATATGGCGGTGAATTTCGATTTGACGGGTCGGCTGTGCCAGAAGTCAATGAAGAACCGACACGTATTCCAGAGGGTCGGATGTGGCTTTCTAATACCGATGAAGGATTTATGGTTTTATTCGGTATTTGCACCCATTTAGGTTGTTTACCGGGCTGGTCAAAAAACAATCATCGTTTTGAATGTCCATGTCATGGGTCGAAGTTTCAGCTTGGCGGTGAATGGATTGAAGGACCCGCACCGCGTGGTTTGGATGCCCTCGATTTTACCCTTGTTTTCACCGATGGTTCAACCGCATCCAGCAATGGAAGCCGTGACCCCATCGCGTTGAATGGGCGCACGATTGAGCAAATCATTGTGAATTCGGGCAAACGAATCACAGGTCCCGCGCACGGTGCATAGTTGATTGTGGTTTACTGTTTTTGTGTTAGGATGTTTTCGGATTAGAGGAGTCACCTTATGTCCATACTCCCATTTCCCTCATTCCTTGATGATATTAAGGAAAAAGGGTTTAAGAGAGCAGTTTTTGAAGGCGTGGATGATGTTGTGAAGAGCATCACCGCAGGCATGAATATTCAAGATATTCGTGAAGCCTTGCGCGGTGAAGCACCAAGCCGTCGTCCCAATCCGCGTTTGCAACCCCATAGCGATGGATTTTGGTTGCACATGCGCCCCAGCTTTTTCCATAAAGATATGACGGGTGTGTATCCCACATTCCGTTTGGGATGGCTGTCTACTTATTTTGTCTTTTTTGAAACCATCACAGGCATGTTTTTGATGGTGTGGTATACCCCCTCACCACAAATTGCGTATGGGAACATGGTGGCAATCCTCAGTAATGTGCCACTCGGTCAACTTATGCGCGATTTGCATCGGTTGGGCGCGGAAGCGATGGTACTTATCGTCACGCTCCACATGATACGAACTTTTATGACGGGTTCTTATAAAAAGCCACGTCAGTTCACATGGTTTTCGGGCGTTATTTTGTTATTTGCCACCTTCTTCCTCAGCTTTAGCGGTTATTTGCTCCCCTGGGACCAATTGGCGCTATGGGCGGTAACGATTGGTGCTTCGATGGTTGAAGCCTCACCACCACCGATTGTTGGTGAAACGCTGAACTTACTCTTACGTGGTGGTCCCGATATTGGTGCGAATGGGTTGCTCCGCTTCTATTTGCTCCATGTTTTGGCTGTGCCTGCCTTGTTATTTGTTTTCACGGGTGTTCACTATTATAAAGTGATTATTCATGGTCATAGCTTGCCACCCCAAAAAGAAAATATTGGTGAAGACACCGCCAAGCGCGTTCCGCTTGACAAACGGGTGTATTTCATCCCCGATGTGTTGACCAGCGAAATTATGTGGATTGGTGTGACCAGTTTCATCCTTGTGGTGTTGTGTGTGTGGTTCTATCATGCACCGCTTGAAGCCCATGCCGACCCGCAAGTGACACCGCTTGGCACGACCGCGCCGTGGTATTTCTTGTGGATTCAAGGGGCGCTCAAATTGGGTGATAAAGTCCTTTGGGGCATCATCTTCCCGACGATTGTTTTGGTCATATTCTTCGCGTGGCCCTACTTAGATAACACGCCAAGCCGTCGTTATGCCGACCGCCGTTTTGCCCTCATTGTGTGCTTCTCATTCATGTCTAGTTTCACCGTATTGAGCTATATGGGTACGGCAGAATATGGTGTGAATACGACTGCTGACCAAGAAATTTTCTATTATATGGCGCATGAGCCAGCTCATAACAAAATGGGTGTTATTTTACCTGTGCCGTATGAACAATTGCCTGCGGGTATGTATACCACCCGCGAATTCTCTGCCGAAGAAGGTATGGAAGAATCGGCGGTAGCGGCATTGAATGAATATATGTATGGGTCAGAATTGGGCAAGCAGTTGGCTGAACAATTAAAAGTCGAAGCCCATAACCCTGTTCTGAACTTAGATGCGACCAATATTCGCTTCCGCGCCGTCCCAGAAGCCGAAGCCCCGCGCTTGGCATATGTGATGGATTTGTATGAGCAACAAATTGCCAAAGAGACCAAAGAACTCTATAACGGTTGGGGTGCGATTATCATCACCGATAATCAAGATGACCTCAAACGGATAGATATTATCATCATTTGGGAAGCGGTCGAAATCCAAGATGGTCAACCTGTCCTCGATGAAAATGGCAATGTGAAGCCCATCCTCAAAGAAGACGGCACACCCGTGTATAATATCGCCATTGACCATGTATTCATCCATCGTGATGGCGGGTACTTCATGAATTACTAGACTTATTGTGTTAGGGTGTCTGATAGATGTATCAGATGCCCTAATTTGCCCCTGTATTGGGGATGTTGTTCAGGGAATGTCCTCGTGATGTAGGACTCAGAGGGAAAACAAATATGTTGCAACGTTTATTAATTGACCGCATCGAGAATCGGATTCTC
>JALONZ010000223.1 GCA_025454675.1 Anaerolineae bacterium
CAAAACTGGATAATTAGCGACTATTGGGTTTTATATGGTGGTGCGATTATCTGCTTAGTCATCGCGTTGCATCCAAAACGAACCCTTTATGCGCTGTTTGGATTTGTGATGTTTGCTGGCATGATGTTGCAAGATGCTTATGAATATACATCGTGGTTTTATCCGCCCCATGTGAATGTGTATGTGGCTGATAGGTATATGAGCCAAACCATTTATGATTACACCACCCAAATCACCGAAAAAATCAGTGCGCGATATGATTCCCTCAGTTATCAAGCCTTTCGCATGTTTTATAATCGGGGTGGTGATGTGCATCGGCGCTTATTCAATTCGGTGGCATCGGTCTATTTGTGGACGAATGACAGGGTATTAGTACCCGGTCAATCTGCTGAACGGATGGTGGAAGAATTTAATGAGGCGAATGAAATTGTGGTTTTATCCACTGCCAGCCAAACCCAACCGCTATTGGATATGTTATTCAGCCTGATAGATGTCACTGAATTAGAACGGCATCTATTCCCACATCCGTTAGGGGATATTGAACTCATCTTTTTTAGGATTAACAAGGATAACTGATGTTCAGAAAATTGAATCTCACCCATTTGGCATTGGTCATTGCCTTGCCCATCACGTTGATACTAATTAATCCCAACTGGATTTTTAATGCAGGCATTGCCGATGATTTTATTTATTTGGGCTATCAGCTCGATTTTCCAAAATATATTGGTTGGGCACCATCATCGCTAATGTATTTTATTGAGCGATTCAGTTTCACATTGCCCGCCTATTTTGTTCGTCAAATCACATCGCCATTGCTGGCTAATTTCATCATCCACCTGAGCGTGTATTACCTCGCTGTTTTTTCGGTGTATGGCATCTTGAATCGGTTGTTTAATGCCAGAATTGCGCTGATTATAACTTTGTTGGTGGGGCAATATCCACTCATCATGCGGGCAACCGGTTGGGATTATTTAGATGGCTATGTGGTGGCGACTTTTGCCCTCACCATTTACTTCCTCACCCAAGCGGTTGGCTCAAAACGGGATTATTTATACCTGATAGGGGCGGGGAGTGCCTTCGCGCTGATGTTTAATGCCAATTCATTCAATGTGCTATATGCGCCTGCGCTGGGTGCATATTACATTCTCCTCAGTGATTGGCGCAATCAAATTTTGCCCCGTTTTATCAAAACCGGCATTTATACCGCGTTGGGGGCGGGAATCACCACAGGGATTTTGGTGATTATCTATTTTGCCCTCACGCAAAATGTGTTGTATGAAAACAGCATCCGTATTAGCCAATTAACAGTCGCGTCTCAATTTGCCTATTACTTTTTGACCACCTACGGCAAATTCATCCACCCGCATTGGATATTTTTATTCGTGGCTGTGGCAAGCACAATTATTTTTAGACCACTTGTATGGCGACGCGCCAAATTTACCGATTCCGAAAATCCGCATATCCGTAACTATCGGGTGATTTTGCGGGCGATGTTGGGCTTATTCTCAATTTCGTTGCTGATATTGGGTTATTATCAATTTCAGGGATATGTGTTCTCGCGGTTACATTTTTATAACACCAATTGGGCGCTGGTCGCATTTTTGATGTTGGGGGTGGTGCTTGCGCCACGCCTGAATCAAGAAAATGGGCGGTTATATCGGTTTGCGCCGTATCTGGCTTTTTTCATCCCAATGCTACCACTCGCCATTTTTAGCCTATATCCTGATATTTTCACCATATTCAATCATTATGTGTTGTATATTGGCGCGCTGATTTGCCTGATAGTGATGTTTTTTCCGCGTATGGTCATCATCGGCTTGGTTGGATTTGCCATGTTCACAGGGGCAATGCTGAACGAATCGCGGGAATATTTGGGGTATCATTATCCCCCACGCATTGATGTGTATGTAGCAGATAGGTATGTGCTTCAAGATATTTATCTCAAGACCATCGAAATTACCCAATTGATTAATCCGCGCTATGATAGCTTCAATCTGGATAAGTTCCGCATTTTTTATGTGGGAAGCAGTCCGCATCGGCGCTTATTTGATGCGGTTTCTGGGGTGTACCTGTGGTCATGGGATAGGACGTTATCTGGCTCCAATATGGTGGAACAAATTGAACGCGCAGAACGTCCATTTGAAGAGATTGTGGTCTTATCGCATGTAGATGAGACCGAGCAAACATTGGCAAAATTGGACGAAAAAATCCAATTTACCGTTTTAGAATCGCATACAATCCTCTTTACTCGGGGGGATATTGTGGTTACATTTATCCAATTTAATGCGCTAGACGAACCAGAACAGCCATGAACTCATTCAAAAAATTCACCTTTGCACATCTGATTGCTTTAGGTATATTGCCAATTTTTTTGGCGCTCATCAACCCCAACTGGTTATTCAACCTCAGTTTTAGTCATGATTATATCATCATGGTGGATGATTATATTTATACAGGCTATCAGATGGCGCTACCGCAATATGTGGGGTGGTATCCATCAAATATCAAATATTTTATTGAGCGCCTCAGTTGGATTTTACCCGGTTATGCCCTCAATCAGGTTACAACCCCACTCATTGCTCATGTGATACTCCATTTTGCTTTGTATTATGTCGCTATTTTTTCGGTGTATGGCATTTTGAATAAACTGACCAATCGGCGTGTGGCACTCATCATCGCGGTGTTATTTGGTCAATACCCGCTCATTATGCGCTCGCTCGGATGGAATTATCCCGATGGTTTTGCCATGACGTGTATGCTGGTGAGCCTGTTATGGTTGACCCATGCAACAGAATCGCGCTGGCGTGCGTTATATGTCATCGGGGCAGGTATGGCATTTATGAGCATGACAATCGCTCATTTTTTCAATATTTTTTATGCGCCCGCGCTCATTTTATATGGACTACTTTTAGACAAATTGCATCAAAAACCGCGCCGTTTAATCATGACGGCGGTTTATTCATTGGTTGGTGCTGGCGTGGTTTATGGTGGTTTGGCATGGTATTATCACCAACTGACGGGCAATATATTGCTCAGTAATGCGCTAAGTACCACAGAAGGCTTTGCCCAAAGTCTGACTTATTTTTTGAGTTATCATTTTAGCGGTGTGCCTGCCTATTGGCATGTTTTTTTGGTGATGATTGCCATTGCGACGATTTGGTTTATCCTCAGACGTACACACACCTTATCCCCCGAAACACGGCGCATGATGCAATCCGTACTCGCGTTATTTGTGGGGGCATATGCGGTGATGGCGGTTTGGGCAGTATTGGGTTATTTATATGTGCATGTCTCATTTTATCATGCCAATATCATCATGACCGCATTTTTGATGTTGGGGATGCTGATTTATAAACCTCTCACGGATTTACCCCCCACACCATTCCGATGGATAAGCATCACTGCTTTTTTTGCGCCCATGCTACTGCTTATTCTTATTCCACAACTCACAATCAACTGGGATACGCTGAATGTCGTATTGATGATAGGCGCAGTGGCATTTGGATTGATGGTCATTATGACACGCCCGCCGATGCGCCTGATGATGAGTCTCATCTTGTTTATGCTGATTGCCAGTATGCTGGTTGGTGATTCTGTACTCATCAAAATATATAACCCCGACCGTTATCGTGACCAAACTGTATTTGAAGAAGCAACCACTATCGCCGAATTTTTGAATGAGCGGGTTTATCGGTTGGATATGGGGGAATTTCGCCTGTGGTACGATTTTAACGACCCAAAAGTGCCAACTTTTCATGCTGTATCGAGTATTTATTTGTGGACAGAAGGCAGAAATGCGCGATTAAATGAAGAACCACCACAAAGCAGTTTTTTTGAGGCGTATCGCATCATCATCATGTCTAGTGTGCATGATACCAATACCTTGCTTCAAATGGCGAGTGATACACTCGATAACAAGGGGATTATTACCTTCATAAGCGAGGAAGTGGTGGCGGGGATACGCTTGATTTTTGTAAATGTACGCTTGGCACTTGTCTCTGCGGATTGGCTAACTTATTATTTTAGCGATACCCAACAAGACTATGTGTTATCTGAAAGTGGGTGGAACGGATATGAGCAAGTACCACAAAATAGTCGCCCATTCCGTTGGATGGCAGAACCGACAGCCCGCCTAACTTTAGATGTGAGTGGGGGATGGTTTGATGCGACCGCCAATTACCGTGTGCTATTTACGATTGCTGGCTATTTGGAAGATGAAGTGGTAGATAACCTCACCTTGAGCATCAATGGTGTTCCTGTGCCATTAGAACGGTCTGCCGATAAATATGTGGGACAAATTTCGGGGCAATATTTACTCAATCCCACATTGGAATTGGTGTTTCAGACCAGCCGCGTGAGTAACCCATTTGATTTAGGCATTCAAGATGGGCGAAAATTGGGTGTGGCGCTTGGTGAATTGGTTATTGAGCGGTTGATTGAATAAGGATGCGTGTGTGCGTGTGATAAGAAAATTAAATTGGGTGCATATTGGGCTAGTCGTTACTTTGCCCATTATTTTGGCGTTGATTAATCCCAATTGGATTTTTAATCCTTCAATGGCAGATGATTATATATATTTGGGCTATCAACTTGGTTTCCCTAAATATATCGGCTGGCATCCATCAGAGACCCATTATTTTATTGAACGGATTAGCTGGATATTACCCGGTTATGTAATTCGTCAAATTTTTTCACCGCTACTGGCAAATTTTATTGTTCACTTGGGTATCTATTATCTGGCAACATTTTCGGTCTATGGGGTTTTGAATAAATTATTTCATTCCCGAATTGCGCTGATAATCGCCATATTATTTGGTCAATTCCCAATGGTGTTACGGTCTACGGGCTGGGATTATTTGGATGGATATGGGATGGCGCTTTTGATGTTATCCATCTTCTTTTTGACGTATGTGCCACATTCACCGCGCCGTCCTTATTATTTGATTGGGGCAGGGGCTGTTTATCTGCTCATGCTAGGGACGAACCTATTTAATATTTTTTATGCGCCTGCACTTGCCAT
>JALONZ010000224.1 GCA_025454675.1 Anaerolineae bacterium
TTTATGGTTTCATCCAGTGCATTTGGGATACCGAGCAAAAAGGTATCTGTCCGCAGATTGATAAAGATAGTGATATTCTTTTTAGCGAGTTCATTTTTGATACCAATGAGTAAATTTTGAAATTCGTCTGATGCCATGAGTGCGCGTTTATCACCCACCAGAGAATCTTCGATGTTTATCCCAACCACACCCAAGTGATATAATTTTTCGATGTTTTCTGCGATGATAGTCGCATTTCTGCTGAAACCACCTTCAATATCTACAGATAGGGGTAACGTTGAGGATGCGATTATCCGTTTGACGATAAATAAAAGTTCCTCAAATGGTAATTTTTCACCATCGGCATACCCCAATGTATGTGCAACGGCGGCGCTTGATGTGGCTAGTGCCAAGAAATTCAGCTCTTCAAAGACTTTAGCACTATTCACATTCCAAACATTCGCAATGAGAAGCGGGTTTTCTTGCTTATGTAGCTGTTTGAAGTTCATGACTCGTCTCCTTCTTCCATAATCATAATGGATTGAGTAAAAAATTATCCCCTCTAAATAATTTATAGAGAGGATAATTTCTAATTAAAGCCCATACACCTCGCCGAATTTGCGCTTCAAATAGCCGATATACGGCGCGGAATCCATCCCGCCACCCGTCACACGGCGCGTCAATTCATCGGTATTAAATTTGCGCCCATGTTGATGAATATTCGTATTCAGCCAGCCTAACAAGGTGCTAAATTTGCCATTTTCAATTTCGGATGGGATTTCGGGGTGCGCTTTGAGCGCCGCCTCATAATATTGCACCGAGGTGGGGAAATATCCGACCAGACCCGCCGACCAATGCACATCTTGCAACACGCCCAGCGCATCATTGGGTGGCACAATGCCAAAAAATTGTTCAAATCGCCCATTCCATTCGCGGGGCAAATCTTTCACCGCCACGCGCCCATTGAGCAAATCATTTTCCAGTTCAAAGCGTAACATAATGTGCAGGTTATAAGTCGCTTCATCAGCCTCAACACGGATGAATGAGCGTTCCACTGTGTTGATGGCTTTGAACATCTCATCGGCTGTCACATGTGACATGTGCGGAAAATATTGCTTAAAATGCGGTAATGCCCATTGCCAAAAACCTTTGCTCCGACCCACGATATTTTCCCATAGGCGCGACTGTGATTCATGCACACTGAGCGATGTGCCACTGCCCAACACCGTCCCGCTCAATTCGGGCGCGACACCTTGTTCATACATGCCGTGTCCGCCTTCGTGCATACTGCCGAACAAGGCAGGATTGAGCCAGTCATCATGATAACGAGTGGTCAGGCGCACATCATAGCGTGAAAAATTAATTTCAAACGGATGCACCGCCACATCTAACCGCCCACGTTCAAAATCGAAGCCGATGGTATTCAGGACGAATGTGGCAAATGCGCGTTGGGCATCTACGGGGAATGTGCCACGCACCAAGCCATCATTCACACGCCCAGCCACCTTGCTCACATCTGCGATGAGGGCAATTAAATCGGGTTTGTGACCGTCAAATGTGGCTCTCACCATCTCGGTGTTGATGCCCTTATCATACGCATCCAATAAGGCATCATACGGATTTTGGGCATAGCCATAATACTCGGCTTCTTTAACTTTTAATTCGATGATACGGGCTAAATCGGGTTCAAAGGCGCTAAAATCGCTATCTTCACGCGCTTTTGCCCATGTATGATGTGCCTTTGCCGTCACCCGCGACATTTCTGCAACAAAGTCGCTGGGCAATTTGACGGCGTTTTGGTAATCATGAGAAGCAAGCCGAACTGTGCTGGCTTCGGTGGAATCGTAGGGCAGGTGAGCCACCTCTTGTTGTGCCAGTTCAATGAGTTTGCCCGTTTCATCAGCCGTAAAAAATTCGTGCGCCATTTCTTCCATCACTGCCATATGATTGGCACGCGAATCTGCGCCACCGGGTGGCATATAGACCTCCATGTCCCACTCCAGTAAGCTGGTCATGGCATTCATCGCATCAACTTTGGTTAAGCGTTCAACTAATTTTTGATAATTTTGCATGAGTTAATCATCCTTTCATATTCATGGGATATTATCCTCATTTTAGGGTCATTGCACAACTGCATAGGTTGTTAATGCGCCGTTGTGGTGGCATAATTAAAGCATGTTGGCAGATTGCAGAAGGATAGAAAACACTATGGCGGATATTACCCCAAAACCCAGTTATAATATTTTAGTGACAGGCGCAAATACGACCATCGGTTTTGAAGTGGCGCAAAAATTGGTGGCTCATGGGCATAAAGTCACCGGGCTTGCCAATGGGCGCGATGGCGCAACCGCTTTACGTGATGTGGGCGTGTCTCCGATTTTGATTGACCCCACCCGCGTGGGCGAAATTGCCGGTATGATGAAGGTTGCTAACACGGATGTCGTTGTTCATATGTCGCCACTCACCCGTTATGGTGTGCCATATGGCAATATGGATTATGAGACAGATGAATTGCTCATTACCACCAAAGCCATCACCGAAGCCGCTAAAAAACAAGGTGTCAAATTCTTTTTGCACCCCAGCAGTGTGTTTATTTATGGCAATGTGGGCGAGGCAGATGAATCAACCGCGTTTATCCGTGCCAATTTATCACTGGTGGATGCCCTCCGCAAAAGTGAAGCCAGTGTCAAAGAATCAGAAGTCCCCTACACCATTTTGCGCGTTGGTCATATCTACAGCGCCAGCACATCATCGCTGATTGCCTTGATAGATACCCTGCGTTTGGGGCGACCAGTTTATACAGGTGGCAAAGAGGCAACACTTGCCAGTTGGACACACGCCGATGATTTAATCAATGCCATTTTATTGACCATCCACGCCCAACCTGTGGGGCAGGTGCTTCATATCACCGATGACAGCCCCACCACACCCGCCGACTTTGTGGCGTATTTGGCGGATGAACTGGGCTTAAAAGGACGTAGCTCGATGGTGCCGTTTTTTGAGCGCCCGCGTGTATATAAATCCACTGCGCCATTGCTCGAAATGGGTGTAAATGCCAGCAATGCCAAAGCGAAAAATATATTGGCATGGTCGCCAAAATATGCCAGTTATAAGGCGGGGATTGACCAAATTCTGCTCACACTCCGCGCTCAAAAACCAATAGGGAAGCGTTAACGACTTATGCTCAAAGCAATTTTATTTGATTTAGACGATACGCTCATTGATTGGGGCGATTTTTCGGAAGATTGGGAATTGGTAGAACGCCCCCGTTTGACGGGGGTCTATAATTATCTATCGCAATTCGGAACACCGCGTGGCACGGTGAATGATTTTATCAAGTCGTTCTTCCGTCACTCGCGTGAGGCATGGAATAATGCACGTAATACCCATGTCGCACCCCATTTGGTCAAAATACTCACGGTTGCATCACAAGACTTGGGTTATAAACCTTCTCAGTGGGATGTGGATGAATGCCTAAAGGCGTATGATTGGCAATCTGTGCCGTTTGTGACGGTTTTCGCGGATGTGCCAGAAGCCCTCGAATTATTCCGTCATCATGGCTTAAAGACTGGCATCATCACCAATGCGTTTCAGCCGATGAAGATCCGAGATGTAGAGTTGGAACAATACGGGTTGCTCCAATACTTTCCGCAATGTCGCTTTTCTGCCGCCGATTGTGGGTTTCTGAAACCGCATCCCAGCATTTTTCATACCGCGCTGGATTGTTTGGGGATTCAACCCGATGAAGCCGTGTTTGTGGGTGATAACCCCACTGCCGATATTGGCGGGGCGCAAGGTGTGGGCATGAAAGCCATCATGCGCGTTTTGAAGAAACGCGGGTCATTTGCTGGTGGGTTAATTGTGCCTGATGCAGAAGTGTATACCCTCACAGAAATCCCCGCTATTTTGGATATGTGGTATCCCGATTGGCGTAAGAGGTAGGCATGAACTATTTTCTGCCATTCTCAGAACGTAATCTCATTTTGACGGGGTATATCGGACCCGATTTATCGCGCATCGCCAGAGAATTGGCGACATCGCTCAAAATGAGTTACTTCGGGATTGATGCGGGTATTGCTGACCGCGCTGGTATGTTTATCAACGAAATTCGCACACAGTTTGGCGAAAATCGTCTAAAATCATTAGAGGCGGAGGTTGTCTCTGAGACACTATTACGCCGACAAGGGGTAATTTATGCCTCTGGGCGCACCCTGAACACCAGTGATTATTTGGCGCGGTTTTTAGAAACAGGCGAGGTCTTTTGCCTCACCGTCAATTTAGATGCCATGCTTCATCGGTTGCATGTCAATATGGGGGCGCAATATCATAATCCCCATGACCGCGCCATCGCATTGGCAGAACTGAATAGTGAATGGCAGATTCGCAAAAAACCGGGTATCCGCGAAATTACTGTTCGTCCAGATATGCCCCGCGAGGACATCATCACGCATGTAGCAAGTTTGTGGCGCGATTTGGCGGTCACATCGCGGTAAATAATGTCAGTTATGGTTAAGGATGTTGGCGATTAACCCCACCCCCTAGCCCCCTCCCCATTGCATGGAGAGGGGGAAAAAAGCCAATCTTCGCCTTACTCCCTTCCCCTACGAAGTGGGGGAAGGGTTGGGGATAGGGGTGCTTTTAAGGACTTATTTGTTATCCATAACTCACGTTAAATAAGCAAAATCGTGTAAGGGCGCAACATGTTGCGCCCATAAATCGTAAAATGTAGATTTTTAAGGATGCAACAACATGGCAAAATTAACCATCACACTGGCGCAAATGCCAATTTATTTAGGCGAAGTCAAACGCAATTATGCCCAAATGGAAAAATGGACAGTCGAGGCGGCGCGACGCGGGTCGCATATGGTCGTTTTTCCTGAATTGTGGTCATCGGGGTATGCCTTAGACCGTGCCAAAGACTATGCTGATAATCTGAATGAAGGCTTATTTGCTCAAGCCACAGCACTAGCAGGCGCGAATAAAATTAGCATTGTTGGCTCAATGCTGGAAAAACGCGGGTTAGAAGTGAGCAATAGCGCTCCGTTCTTTGCCGCCAACGGGCGGATGATGGGCATTTATCGCAAAATTCATTTGTTTCGCCTGATGGATGAGGATAAATATTTGCAATCGGGCGGGTCTCCACTCACGTTAGATTTGCCTTGGGGTAAAACCGGTTTAGCCATTTGTTATGATTTGCGCTTCCCTGAATTATTCCGCCGTTATGCCCTTGAAGATGTGGAGATGGTCGTCATCCCCGCCGAGTGGCCCCAAGCACGCATTGAGCATTGGCGGGCGCTGATGATTGCGCGTGCCATCGAAAATCAGTGTTATATGATTGGGGTGAACACAGTCGGCAAAATTGGCGATACCGTGTTCGGTGGGCATTCGATGATTGTTGACCCCTGGGGGCGGATTGTGGTCGAGGCGGGTGATGAACCGCAACTGTTGACCGCCGAAATTGAACTTGACCGCATCAAAGAGGTGCGAAACACCATTCCCGTCTTTGAAGATAGACGACCCGAAACGTATGAGGTCATCAAATTACCGAATTTGCCCTGATGTGCCTCCATCAGTTCCCCATAACTGTGCGTTATAATTGGGGTGATATAGGTAGGGGATGGTTGTAGGGACGGCATAATGTATGTTAGTAAATAAAGACGGTGTAAAAATTCTTTTGACCTCATCCCCCCGACCCCCTTCTCCAACATGGAGAA
>JALONZ010000005.1 GCA_025454675.1 Anaerolineae bacterium
CGAAGTCCCCACCCAATTCGCGGGTGCCCTTCTAGGGGCAATTGTTACTGCCGCCATTACCATGGCGCTCCTCCATGGCCAGACACAAGCCGAAGAAACAAAGGAGAGGAACGTCAAGGTCTTCGAAGAGAAAACCCGCAGATACAACGATTTTCTCAAGAAGTTGTGGAATGTCTGGCAGGACCGTCTCGTCACCTTAGACGAGTTGAATGACCTAATGGAGAGCATTCTCCAAGATATTATAATTTATACGAAAGAAGAAACCACCCAGAAGCTACTGAGGTCTCTTGCGAGAATTGCGTCACATCCGATTTCACACTCGATAGCATCTGCAAAAACATCTTATCCACACGCAAAGCATCAAAAAAGGCATGATAAAATTCTTTCACCGATGAAAACCGATTCGCACGGTCATATTGTGTCGCTTGTTGAATCACCTCATCCATCGTCACAGAAATATTTGGCACATCCCAACGCAATGATAACGGCTCATATTCATGTTCTGAATGGGTTAATGCCGACTGTGGCGGTTTTTGTCCTGTCACCCACACATAAATCAGCACCCCTAATGAATACACGTCCGACCGTTGGTCTAGCCGTTCACCACGAATTTGTTCAGGTGATGAATAATCAGACAGAGTATATGGGATATAGTCTTCCAAACAGGTCAACCGAAAATCACTTAAATACGCATCCCCTTTTTGATTGAACAAAATATTGGACGGTTTTAAGTTGCCATGAATCACACCTTGCCGATGAGCATATACCAACGCCTGACAAATTTGCCCTAGTGCATCCTTAAAATGCGCCCAATTCGTCCCATTCTGAATCCGTGTGGCTAAATCACCGCCTAACATATAAGGAACTTCGATAGACGGAAATTTATCGGTTAAACCATACGCGGTGATAGGCAAAATATTGGGATGTACCAGTTGCTTGAGGTGGCTCAATTCATTCATAAATTGCTTCATGAAGGCTGGAGATTGCGCCAATTTACTGGGATAAAATTTGACAATCGCGGGGGTGTTGGTGGTTGGTGATTTGGATAAAAACACCAATCCTTGTGGGCTACGGGCGATTTGTTTGACGATGGGATAGTTGCCAATTATTTTTTCTGATTGATTGTTCAAGTTTTCCCCCTTGTTTATCAATCAACTGAGCTAAATTTGTAACCATTCGCGGAACTGTGCAACTAATAATGCACGTTCATCATCCGCCAAAAAAGCAGATTGTGCCGCATTGAGCATAAATTGTTTGATGTCATCTAAATTGAATGGGAGATATTGCATCACACGCACCAATTCATCCGTGAGCGAGATGCCACTCACCAACGGGTCATCTGTATTAATTGTAACAGATAATCCACTGGCGACCAATATCGGCAATTGGTGCGCGGACATATGTTTAACCACCCCACTATCTACATTGCTACTGGGGCAAACTTCTAAAGTAACATTGCGCTGGAGCAACACATTCACCACCCCGCTATCTTCAATCGAGCGAATGCCGTGTCCCAACCGTTCTGCGCCAATGCTACTAATCGCATCCCACACACTATCTGCACCTTGCCATTCGCCCGCGTGGAGCGTCACATGCAAGCCTGCCGCCCGTCCCATATGGAACACATGCCGAAACGGATATGCCATATAATCATTCTCGCTACCCGCAAGGTCAATTCCCACCACGCCCAAATGTTGATGGGCAATGGCGGCGCGGGTCACTTGCTCACCCACTTCAACACTCTCGTGCCGATTCATGGATACAATCAGGCGCACTTGAATATTATGCGCTTTGGCGGTAGCTTGTGCCGTCTCACAGACCCATTGCACCACTTCATCCGGTGTGGCTTTAATCGAATTGCATAAAGCGCGTGGGGTAAAACGCAATTCCATATATTTGATATTATCCAACGCCGCATCTTCAATCACTTCGCGGGTGATACGCCGAATCACATTCGGAGAGAGAAAAAATTGGCGCAACACACGAAATTTTGCCAAAAAATTTTGCCATGTGCGCGGTTCATCGGGCATCATCTGGACGAATGGACGAAGCACATCGGGATGATATTCGGGCATCTCCATGCCAAAATCACGGGCAATATCAATCAGGGTTTCTAAACGTACTGCCCCCTCCAAATGCCGATGGAGTTCTATTTTGGGCATCGCCCGCACAATTTCATAAAGGTTTGGCTGAACGTCCAACTAATCGCGCTCCGCTAATAACCAACTCCAATAATGCCATGCTACAATCACACCTAATGTTAGCCCAAAAGCAGGCGCTCCATTATAGACCAATATCCATACGATACTATCATATTCGGTTGCAGAGGGTTGAATAAATACCCAAAATCGTCCACATGCGCCAATCAATACTAAAAACATAGCCGGAAAAAACAGCAAATAGCGCCGACTTGCGCGAGTCACTCGCCCCAAACGGCGACTGAGCAATCCTAGCACCATGAGCAAAATCGCAATCGCAATCATGCCCAAGCCTGCTAAAATACTCGCTACCGATGCCATTCTTCCGTGTTATTCCTCTTTATCTTTACGCTTCATCATCATTAACCAGTATAGGCGAATTACTAAAATTGCCAACACAAAACCCGCAATTCCAATCAGAATATCCCCTATCGGGTCGCCAACGGCGCTATCTAAGCTGGCATAACGCACAGCCGATATGCCAAATAAGATGACTGGTATTAAAAAATAACGTGAATAGGTCTTTTGATTAGAAAATTTTCCATAAAACCGCGCAATCAACAACGCAAATAAAATCAACATGGCAAGCGGAAACCATGCAAAGATGACCAGTAATTGATTGAGCGAAAGGGATGTCATGTGTTATTAAACCGAATAATGGGCAAAAGATTTTGAACTCAAATGATTGTATGCGTGTTTGTTTATGCAAGTGGCGGACATACACCGATAAATCGGTAGTCCGCCATTATACTCTCGCCTATTTTGAGGGTGTAATGGCTGTACTAGACCCTTTAGGGTCGTATGTCAGCCACTTTGTAGATAACAACAATCGTATGAATTTGTTTTCGTTTCTCCATAAGAAAATTTTATAGTGGGCAGATATACGCCTTCGGCTAATCCGCCCCTACAATCATACCTATTGGGTGTGTAGGGACGGCATTCTTGCCGTCCATTTTGGCGCATATGTCCGCCCCTTCGTGTATCAAGGCGTATTTTACGATGACCGCCCAGCCGCTTTATCTTGGCGCAAATGGCAATCT
This sequence comes from Anaerolineae bacterium, assembly GCA_025454675.1. Lineage (GTDB taxonomy): Bacteria > Chloroflexota > Anaerolineae > Aggregatilineales > Phototrophicaceae. Next base: position 3,239 of record JALONZ010000005.1, read on the forward strand.
TTATATTTTTTGCCACTCCCACACCAGCATGGGTCATTCCGTCCCAATTTGTTGGTAACACGCACAGGTTCCGGCTTTTTATCGGCTTCGGCACCAGGACGGACGGTCTGCATTTGACGGCGGACGGGTTGGCGTTGCACTTGGGGCAATTGCCACACAAAAATCGTCCGTAAGGCTTGGCGGTCAATTTGTTGGCGCAATGTGCCAAACATGTTGAATGCCTCGCGTTTATATTCGACCAATGGGTCACGTTGCGCGATAGACATCAAACCAATCCCCTCGCGCAAAATATCCAAATCGGTCAAATGCCGTTGCCAATGGGTATCAATTGCTGTCAGCATGGCGATGCGTTCTGCTTGGGGCATAACCTCGCCAAATTCGGCTATCTTGCGTTGATGCGATTCGAGCGCGGCGGCGATGATGTTGTCTTCTAATTCATCCCGATTCCATCCCGCCATCGTATCAGGCGTGATATGCACAGGCACAGGGAACACCGTGAATAATTGTTGATGCAATGCGTCCAAATCCCAATCATCAGGATTAACCGATTCACCAACAAATTCGTCTATCACATCCGCAATATTGCTTTCCAGCATCTTGATATATCGCTCACGCAATCCCTCGCCCGATAAAATTTCGCGGCGCAAGGCATAAATCAACTCGCGTTGTTTATTGACCACATCATCATATTCCAAAACGCGCTTGCGAATATCAAAGTTATGCCCCTCAACCCGCACTTGCGCCTGACCCAATGATTGTGTGACCAATTTATGTTCGAGTGGTTCATCTTCGGGGATACGCGCCCATTTCATGAAGTTCTTGATGCGTTCACCGCCAAAGCGTTTCATCAAATCATCTTCAAGGCTCACATAAAAGCGTGATGCGCCAGGGTCGCCTTGCCGTCCTGCCCGCCCGCGTAACTGATTATCAATCCGCCGTGCGTCATGGCGTTCTGTACCGAGTACAAATAACCCACCTTCGGCAATCACTTTCTTCTTATCTTCGATACATTGAATCCTTGCCTCTTCAAGCGCATTTTCCCAATCTTCATGCGTCATCAATGACAAATCAATGCCTTGCTTGCGTAATTTATCCCGCGCAACCCCTTCCGGATTGCCACCGAGCAAAATATCAACACCGCGCCCCGCCATATTGGTGGCAATCGTCACTGCGCCCAACCGCCCCGCTTGCGCGATGATGGTCGCCTCGCGTTCATGTTGCTTGGCGTTCAACACTTCGTGGTCAATTCTTTTCTTCGTGAGCAATTTACTCAATGTCTCGGATGTTTCAATTGCCACTGTACCCACCAAAATCGGTTGTTGGCGCTGATGACGTTCTTCGATTTCGGCAATCACCGCATCCCATTTGGCTTTTTCGGTGGCATACACCAAATCTTCAAAATCTTCACGATGCACAGGCAAGTTGGTGGGGATAGGCATCACTTCCAGATTATAAATGCGTTCAAATTCTTCGCGTTCTGTCATGGCAGTACCCGTCATGCCTGCCAACTTTTTATACATACGGAAGAAATTTTGGAAGGTGATGGTGGCAAGCGTCAGGTTTTCGCGGCGCACCTTTAAGCCTTCTTTGGCTTCAATGGCTTGATGCAACCCCTCAGAGAAGCGCCGTCCATACATCAACCGCCCCGTAAATTCATCCACGATGATAATTTCATCATTCTGAATAACATATTCTTTGTCCAGATGATAGAGTGTCTGCGCTCGCAAACAATTATCCAAATACGGCACCAGTTCGGCATTATCGGGGTGATACAAATGTCCAATCCCCATCCACCGCTCAATTTTTTCGATGCCCTGCTCTGTCAAATACGACACACGGTCTTTGAGGTCAATCACAAAATCACCGTCTGGGTCTTCATTGGTGATGCTTTCGGGGCTACTGGGTTTAAGTTTTTTCACCAATTGGGCAAATTGTTGATAATAATTCGATGGCTCATCTGCCTGCCCCGAAATAATAAGCGGGGTACGCGCTTCGTCAATGAGGATGTTATCCACTTCATCCACGATGGCAAAATGCAGTGGACGTTGTACCAATTGGGGCAATTCCATCACCATATTATCACGCAAATAATCGAAACCGAATTCGTTATTCGTGCCATAGGTGATATCGGCATGATACGCCTCGCGCCGCGTAATGGGGCGCAAAAAGCGGAAGCGGTCATCGGCATTTTCATATTGCGGGTCATAAATATAAGACCCACTGGTGGGGTCATTGCCCTGATTTTGAATGACAGATGAGGTTAACCCCAAGAAATAATAAATGGGTCCCATTTGTTGCAACCCATATTTGCTCAGGTAATCATTCGGTGTGACCAAATGAGCGCCCTTGCCCAACAATGCATTCAGATAAAGGGGTAAGGTTGCAACCAGTGTTTTCCCTTCACCCGTTTTCATTTCGGCAATTTTGCCTTCATGCAAAACCATCCCGCCAATGAGTTGCACATCATAATGGCGCATTTTAACAGTCCGCTTTGCCACTTCACGCACAACCGCAAACACATCTGGCAAAATATCATCAAGTGATTCGCCATTTGCCAAACGTGCCTTAAATTCATCCGTTTTACCGCGCAATTGCTCATCAGTCAGTTGCGCGAATTGGGGTTCGAGTTCGGTGATGGCTTTTGCCCTTGCCCGATATTGATTCATTGCGCGAGCAACAGGGTCGCCAAAAATTTTCTTGAGTACCGTTTTAACCATAATGCCTCGTAGCTGTTTAATTGACAAATGCACAAAATCGTGCCAATTTACCGATTATAGCATAGCGGTGTTAATTTTTTCTCAGAAATTGTTATCCTCATTCATCAAATAATTCGCCAACACTACGCCCTTGATGCGCCCGCTTAATCACTTCTGCCAACATCGCCCCAACCGATAAAACGGTCATATTGGGCAATACAAATTGTGGCGGTTGTGGAATGGTATTGGTGAGGATAATTTCTTTCAAATTCAGTGATTGGAAGCGTTCAATCGTTTTGGGGGTAAAAAAGCCATGTGTGAACGACAAATAAATATCTTTTGCGCCATTATCGCGCAAAACCTGCACCGCATTCACCACACTCCCGCCCGTGTTCACCTCATCATCCACCAATAATACATTGCGCCCTTCCACATTGCCGATGATAGATAAGGCTTGTGGGCGTTCTTTATTATCAACACGCCGTTTTTCGACCAATGCCACCGGTGCGCCCAAGCGTTCCCCCCAATTACGCGCTTGCTTGGCAAATCCCAAATCGGCAGAAACAACCGTCAAATCGGGGATATTTTTGCTGGAAACATAATCGCTGAGCAAATAAAATGCTGTGAGCGCATCACCAGGGATATTAAAAAAGCCCTGAATCTGCCCCGCGTGCAAATCGAGGGTGATATAACGGTCTGCACCAGCGGCTTCAATCATATTGGCAATCAGGCGTGCGCTAATCGCCACACGCGGTTGGTCTTTTTTATCTGACCGACCATAACTTAAATATGGAATGACCACATTCACCCGCCACGCCGAATCACGGCGCAACGCATCAATCATGATGAGCATCTCCATAAAGTTGTCATGGACGGGTGAACTCATCGTTTGTATCAGATAAACATCTTTCCCGCGCACACTTTCTTGCAGGCGGACAAAAATATTTTCATTCGAGAATGTGTTGCGTTCATATTTACCGGGGACGATGCCCAAATAATTGCCAATTTCATCGCCCAATAGTGGCGAAGATGATCCAGAAAACAATTTCATATCGCCAAAAGTCATTTTGGTCAATCCTTCATCAATGTGTGTGTCTACAATTTCAAATTTGGTGCCGGGAATTTTCATCGTGATAATCTCACATCAATCGTCATTATGATGAATGAAGGCGCAATTTTCTCGCGCCCTCATGTGTTATCTATCACTCTGATTGTAGCCTAAAACACCAATTTTCACCTGTCCATTTTACCTTATGAGACCATTTGCTTATGATTTGCTAAAATTTTGGTCACGGCAGATTGCGGGTCTAATTGGCGGTTTTGCACTTGGTTGATGACATCCATCACATATTCGGGGGATGTGGATTCTAATAATTGTTGAATGAGTGCCTCACGTAGACGTTCATGCAATTCAATTTCGATACGTTGCCGTTCTAATGGGGCGCTCAAGCCTTGTGATTGAATAAATTCGCGGTGTTTTTGAATCGCACTTACCAATTCCGCCACCCCTTTTTCATCGGTGGCAATCGTCTCTAAGACGGGCGGAATCCATATCGGCTCATCAGAGTGGGGTGTTTCTGGGGTTTTGACTTCAAGCAGTTGCCCATGATGCGCGGTCATCTGTGTTCGGCTGGCAGGATGCCCAATATCCAACATCATCCGCAAGGCGCTCACCGTTTTATGTGCGCCCGGTCTATCGGCTTTATTGACCACCAACACATCAGCAATTTCTAAAATCCCTGCTTTGATGGCTTGGACTTCATCCCCAAGACCGGGCGCTTCAATGACCAATGTCGTGTGCGCCGTGCGGACAATATCCACTTCACTCTGCCCCGCGCCCACCGTTTCGACAAGGATAATATCGAAACCCGCCGCATCCAAAACACGAATCGCATCGCGGGTTGTTCTTGCCAAGCCGCCCAAACTGCCGCGTGTTGCCATACTGCGGATGAACACCCCACTATCACCCGATAAATCGCGCATCCGAATTCTATCCCCCAAAATTGCCCCACCTGTGAAGGGGCTGGTGGGGTCTACCGCGATGATGCCAACCAATAAATTTTGGGCGCGATAGGCTTTGGCAAGGCAATTCACCAGCGAACTTTTACCCGTCCCTGGTGCGCCTGTAATCCCAATCACCCACGCTTTGCCCGTATGCGGAAATAATGCCGTCAGTATCGGAGATGCTTGTGGCGATTCATCACTTACCCATGTGAGTAACCGCGCCACCGCCCGCCGACTGCCATTTAATAAGGCGTTTACCAAATCATCCATGCGATTTATGCACTCGCATCGCCCATCATGGCATGAATTTTGCTCACAATCACTTCGGTGTTCGTCCCTGGTCCAAAAATGCCCCGAACACCCATCGCTTCGAGGGCGGGTTTATCTTCATCGGGGATGATGCCGCCCAAAATAATCGGCACATCGCCCAATTCGTGCGAATCCATCACTTCGCGGATTTTTGGCACAAGTGCCATGTGTGCGCCACTGAGGATACTCAACCCCACCACATCCACATCTTCTTGGAGGGCGGCTTCGGCAATCATTTCCGGTGTTTGGCGCAAACCGGTATAAATCACCTCAAAGCCCGCATCACGTAAAGCACGGGCAATCACCTTTGCGCCTCTATCATGACCATCAAGTCCGGGTTTTGCAATTAAAATGCGTATATTTTTTTTCATCACAAAAAGTCCTTACACATAAAAATAGGATTTACTTCATTATAGCGTGGATATAATGGCGTTCACAGACGAATGTGATGAAATTGGTAGTATATCGGCAAAAGATATGTTAGAATGAATCACAATTACACGAGTCATTATTGAGTGGGAATTGATAAATGCAGGCACAACCCACAGCATTACCACAACAACTTTCAAATCCAAATGCAGTACGGCTTCGGTTGGCAATTTTAATCATTGCTGGTCTTTTGGCAATTGCCGCGTTTGTTGCTTATATTTTGTTGGCGTTCACATGGCGCACACAACCCTTTTTGGGGGTGATGATTAACCATACCATGACCGTCAATGGGGGGCAACCGAATGGGGATGATTTATGGAATGGTTTGGCGGCGGGTCTGCGTGCAGGCGACCGCATCCTTGCCATAGACAACACCCCCATCAAATCAAATAGCACGCCCAATACCGGGCGCTATCAAGACCTCAACGACCTGTTAGTACGGCGCAATGTGGGCGAAAGAGTCACAATCACTTTTGATTATGATGTCAAAGCCTTCCCTGCCCCACGTATAGGCACGGTTACATGCTCCCCGTCCGACCCCGTTACCAATCGGGCAGAATGTCAGGTCTCGTTCCGACTGGGCGAATTTCCGGATAGTGATTTCATCGCACTCTTCATCACACCCTACCTATCGGGTGTATTTGTGTTGTTCATCTCATTTGTCGTGTTATATTTGCGCTATAAAGACCCGTCTGCATTCATCGCCATTTTAGGCAATCTGTTTTTAGCCCTATTTATGGCAAGCCTATTTGACCTTGCCACCACCCACACCCTAGACCTTGTAAGTCATGGTTCGGGCATCATGATTGGCGCAATTCTGATTACCCTTGCCATTATCTTCCCACTAAAAATGGGATTTGTCGCCAAAAATCCGCAACTCGCATTCACCCCAATTGTGCTTGGCGTGATTATGCTTGCCTATACCATCATCACCTATCCCAATAACGCGCCCATCACATTACCCATCACCGCCCAAACTGCGGGCATTTCGATTGTGGTTGGGATGGTCGTCTTGGTGATTTCGCTCATCTTTTATCATCGGCGCTTTGCCTTCACTGCCCTGCAACGTGACCAAGCCAATGTCATTATCATCGGCTTGACCCTAGCAACCGCGCCCGCTGTGTTATGGGGCATCACCCGCATCGCACAATTCATTGGTGGGGTTGGTGGCTTGCCATTCAGTGTAGAAGCCATCATGCCTTTCATGATTACGCCTGCCCTAAGTGTGGCGTATGCGCTCATCCAAAATCATTTCTTCAATACAGAACGCGCTATTAGCGCGGGCATCACCTATACCATTTTGTTGGTCGCCTTGATGATTGGCTATATGTTGCTGGTGTTGGGTGCCACCCTGTTGGCATCCGATATCATCCGCCCCGATAACCCGTTCATCGTCATTGTAGTGGTCTTTCTCATCGCCGTCTTATTCACCCCTGTCCGCAATTTTCTGCAAACACAGATTGACCGCATTTATTACCGCACACGGCGCGATTATCAAGCCCGTCTGGAAAGTTTTTCGCAAAAACTTACCACCCTGTCGGATGCCGATGTGATGTTGGCAGAATATAAAGATGCGGTTGAAGAAGTGCTGTTACCCATCAACAATTTCATCTTCCTATTCAACAACATCAGCAAAACGTATGTTGCACATGGCAACCCGCCCGAAACAGACATCATTTTTGGCGAAAATAGCGGAATTAAAGATTTCCTCCAGAAAAAAGAAAATATGATTTATCTGGAAAGTTCGCGCCCCTATCCGCCCGAATTACGCATTGATAAGCCCCGCCTCAATATTTTGCAAACCCTCGTCATCGCCGCTCTCACAGGCGATAACCGTCTGAATGGCTTTTTGTGCATCGGCAAGCCCCGTTCTGGCATTGGGTCATATACCTATGAGCAACTGCGCTTTATAACCAGTCTATCATCCCAACTGGCAATCGGCATTGAACGCGCCAACGTCATCCGCTCATTAGAACGGCGGGTACGCGAGTTGGATGTGTTAGGTCAGGTGAGCCAAGCCATCAACTTTAGCATTTCGTTGGATGACTTGCTTGAATTGGTCAGCGCCCAAATTGATAAATTATTCGAGTCACCCTATTTTTATGTCGTGTTGTATGAAGCCCAACAAGAACAACTCTATTATGCGTTCTTCTTGGAAAATGAAACCCGCTACGAACAGCATGAAAATCTCAATTGGTTGGTTGGTAACGACTTATATACCGAAGTGATTCGGACTGCCCAACCCCGCCTGATTGATGATTATGGTGCAATCATGAAACGCTATAATTACACCTACCATCAAGAAAGTAACGCCATTAAAAGCTGGATGGCTGTTCCGCTTTCGGCAGGTCAACGCACACTCGGATTACTGGCAGTCGGAGATAATAACCCAGACCATCGCTATAATTCTGAACAATTGAAAATCTTTGGCGATGTGGGCGCATTATCGGCAACCGCATTGGAACGAACACGCCTGTTCATCGAGACGAATGTCCGCGCACGGCAATTGGCGGCGCTAAACGATATTAGTCGTCAATTGGTGGCAATCGAAAGTGATGTGGAGCAATTACTCCAACTCATCACCACCTCCGCCGTAGACATTTTGAACGCCGAAGCCGGGTCGTTGTTGCTGGTGGTTGAAGATGGTAGTGGCGACCTCGAATTTAAGGTGGTTATTGGCGGTACAGGTCAAGAACTCATCGGAAAACGCCTAGAGGCTGGTTTTGGATTGGTTGGACGGGTTGCCAAAACAGGTAAACCGGTCATTGCTAACGATGCCGCCCGCGATACAGGCTGGCAAGGCGAAGTGACCGAGGGCAATTTCCGCACCCAATCCATCCTCGCTGTGCCACTGGTCGCCAAAGACACCATCATCGGTGTGCTAGAGGTCATCAACAAAAAAGACGGCACCATTTATCTTCAAGAAGATGTGGAATTGCTCACCACTTTCGCCAGTCAAGCCGCAGTCGCGTTTGAAAATGCGCGGTTGTATCAACAAACCGATTTGCAATTGACCCAACGTCTACAAGAGTTGGAAACGTTGGAACGGATTGACCGTGAATTAAACAAGACGCTCGACTTGTACAGCGTAGCAGAAATTACCGTGCGTTATGCAGTGGAAAACAGCAATGCCACAGCCGGTATTTTGGGGGTTGTCAATGAAAAACAAACCCACTTGCGGATTGTGGCAAAACTTGGTTATGGCGAGGATTCTGTGCCAGAGGGTGCAGATGGCAACCTGTGGCCCCTGGATAGAGGCATTGTTAAACGGGTGATGCGGACACGTCGCCCCGACCTTGTGCCAAATATCGAAATTGACCGCGATTATGTGCCTAGTTTGCGTGGCGGTATGAGCCAAATCACCGTCCCGTTGATGTCTGAAAATGATATTAACGCCATTTTGGTCTTGGAAACCGACCAAGAACCGCGCTTGAACTTGCTCGACCAATATTGGGTACAACGCTTGGCAGAACACGCATCCATCGCCATCACCAACGCGCAACTCTATCAAGAATTGACCCGCGCCAACGATAACAAAAGCGAGTTTGTCGGGTTTGCCGCGCATGAACTCAAAAATCCACTCACATCGGTTAAGGGCTATGCGTCTACGCTCAGTGGAAGCATGGTAGATATGCTCACAGCCGACCAAATTCGCAATTTTGCCACCATCATTCACTCCAATGCAGAGCGGATGCAGGGTATCATTGATGACTTGCGCGATATTGCCGCCATTGACGCGGGTAAGTTCAAAATTCATCCCGAACCGATGTCTATCCGCTCGGCTGTTTTAGATGCACTCATGACGATTCAAGACCAAATCACCGCCAAAGGGCAAACGATTCATAATGATATTGATGAAGCGTTGCCCCTCATCTTGGGCGATACCAAGCGGGTGATTCAGGTGTTGACCAATTTCATCAGCAATGCCTATAAATATAGTCCACCGGGCGCAACAATTACACTTCATGCCAAAGTGGATAAACGTTATATCAGTCGCAAAGGGCAATTTATGGGCGAGGCGATGATTATCTCCATCACCGATACCGGTATCGGTATGAGCGATGATGACCTGAAGCAAATTTTCCGTGTGGATTATTTCCGTAGCGAAAACGAACTCGCCCGCCAAGAAAAAGGTACGGGGTTGGGGATGATGATTACCAAACGGATTATCGAAGGTCATGGTGGCGAGGTGTGGGTCGAAAGTGAGTTGGGCAAAGGGTCTACGTTCTTATTTACCATCCCGCTCGCACCACAAGAACAACAAGTGCAGGGCGCACCTGCATCGGATTAAAAACAAAGGGACGACATACACTTTGTTAGTCGTCCCTTACAGCATAACCGTGAGTTGTAATGGCGGACTAGATGCCAAAGCATCGTATGTCCGCCACAAAATCCCACTACAATTAGTTATCAATCCCAATATGTGATGCCAATTGTTTCAGGATTTTGGCTTTTTGTTGATAGCCGGTAATCCGCACCACAGGCTTACCATCTTTGAATAAAATGAGGGTGGGAATGCCCATAATCCCCAATTGGCGGATGATGGTCTGATTGGCATCGGCATCTAATTTGCCCACCACCATCTTATCCGAATATTCTTGCGCCAATTCATCCACAATGGGGGCAATCATCTTGCAAGGCGCACACCATTCCGCCCAAAAATCTACCAAAACGGGTTTGGATGAGTTTACAGTCTCATTAAAATTAGCTTCGTTCACTTCTACAGTGAGTTTTCCCATGTCCTTAATCTGCTCCTTATAACCATCTCTTTGGAAATTCAGTACATCATCCATTATAATCTGAAAAATGACTGATTGAATACTTGGTTGATAAACTCTAAAATTATGGACGCATCCCTACTCCCAGAACTTACCAAACGACAAGAAGCAATCTTATCGCTCATCATTCGCCAATATACCCAAAAACCAGAACCCGTGAGTTCTAAAATATTGGCAGAAAACACCGACCTCAACCTCAGTTCTGCCACCATCCGCAACGAAATGGCAGTCTTAGAAGATTTGGGTTATATCCATGCGCCACATACCTCTGCGGGTAGGATTCCCACCCAAAATGGCTACCGCTATTTTGTCAAACATCAATTGAATATGGAGCAAAGCGCCCTCACCACATCCGAACAAAAACATATCAGTGGCAAATTTCAATCACAGCCCCTTGCTACCGAAGGCTGGTTGCGTTTGGCGGCGACCATCCTCGCCCGTACCGCGCAAAGTGCCTCATTAGTCACCGCGCCAACGGTCGAGAGTAGTCGGTATAAACGGCTAGAACTCATCGCCATTCAAGGGCGCTTGGTACTAATGGTGTTGGTATTACACGGGGGAATCGTTCAACAACGCATGTTAAATTTGGCAGAATCCATCCCACAAATCAAATTGGAGGATGTTGCCAATATTTTGAATGGCTTATTCGCCGATTGTTCCACCGCGCAACTCCGCTTCAAATTGTCGCAACTGGCTCAATTGGAGCGCGAGGTGGCAGAATTGGCGGTCGAATTGATGGAACAATCGGATAAAGACCAAACGCGCCTTGTGTATCGAGATGGATTAAGCGAGGTCATTGGCTCATTCACCGATGGCGAAGGCGCACAACAGATGGTACGGGTACTTGAAGAACGCGCCTTCTTAGAAATTATCTTGAATGATATGGTCACATCCGAACAAGATGATGTGCGCGTGATTGTGGGGGGAGATGGGCGCTGGGATGAACTGAATCGCCTCAGTTTGATTTTTAGTCGCTATGGTATACCCGGTCAACTGAGTGGTGCGATTGGCATTTTGGGACCGACTCATATCAATTATGGACGGGCAATCAGCACTGTGCGTTATGTATCGGGATTGATGACCAGCATGTTAGCCGAATTGTACCATCCAGAAGAATAAACCCCTGTTATGTAAGGGCGCAACATATTGCGCCCCATGCGTAGCAACTTAAGGCATTCACCCCACCCCCCAGCCCCCTCCCCACGTTGTGGAGAGGGGGAGAAAACCTATCTTTGTCTTACTCCCTTCCTCTACGAAGTGGGGGATGGGGGTGCTTTTGTTGTTAAGTTGCTGTATATGGGGGTGAGGTCTCCCTTCCCCTACGAAGTGGGGGGATGGGGGTGCTTTGGCTGTTAGCACAATATGTTGCGTCCTTACGGCAAAATCACCTATTCTGTACATACAGGCATGATATATCACGCCGCTACAGCCAACAAAATTTTTATTTATCATCCCCTCATAAATATGACACTCATCACCCAAAAATCATGATGAATGTGGCATGTTATCTTTAATAAACCCGCTTATACTAAAATTATATTCGTATATACGGATGAATTTTTCATCCATTTAGTTAAGAGGGAACAAACCACATGCGTGTTAGCCTAAATGAGCTTGAGTTATTACACAGCAAGGTATGTCGGTCTGTTGGGGATGTTCGCCGTCTGCAATTGTTATATGCACTGGAAGACGGGGCATTACCAGTCAATTCATTAGTGGATATTTTAGGTGTGCCACAACCAACCGTCTCACGCCATCTATCCTTATTGCGTCAAAATGGACTGCTCAAAACAGAACGGTCTGGCACACAAATTTTTTATAGCCTAAGCGACAAGCGCGTGATTCATATTTTGGATACGATGCGCCAAGTGCTACATGAAATGCTGGAAAAACAAACTGAAAAATTAGACGATTTTGCGATTGAATAACCAAACAGGCGCTATGCCTGTTTTTTTTTACGTGAAAATGAAAGGAAACGCCATATGACAACTTATTTACCCACAGAAAAGGAACTGCAAGTAAAAACCCAATCACACAGTATCAGCCTCATCAGACGCAAAGAAAAACCCTTCATCAATGCGTATGCGGGGGGCATTTTATTAGGAATTGTCTTATTTTTGACCTTTTTTATCACCGGCAACGGCTTAGGGGCAAGCGGGGGCATGAATCGATTTGTGGTCTATTTTCAAGATGCTCTCGTCCCCGACCATGTAGATAATACCCCCTATTTGGCGGCGATGGCGGGCGGTGATATTAACCCACTGGATAATTGGGTGGTCTTTGTGACTGTTGGCACGGTTGTGGGTGGCTTTTTATCGGGATGGTGGAACGGACGCATCAAATTAGAGACGAATCGCGGTCCGCGCATGTCTGCCAAAACACGCTGGCTGATGGCATTCATCGGCGGGGCATTAATGGGTTATGGCGCACGCATGGCTCGCGGATGCACCTCTGGACAAGCGTTATCCGGTGGTGCGGTGTTGTCTGTGGGCAGTTGGGCATTTATGCTCGCCGTTTTTGCGGGCGGTTATGCTGTTGCCTATTTTGTCCGTAAATTCTGGTTATAAGGAGCGACCATCATGCCTACTTTTCCACTCGATTTAGCAAGTTCACTGGGACATTGGGAACAATATGTGGTCTATCTGCTCATTGGCATTGGCTTCGGCATTGTCCTCGAAATTTCTGGCTTTGGCATTTCAACCCGTTTGGCGGGGCAATTCTATTTCCGTGACCAAACCGTCCTCAAGGTGATGTTTAGCGCCATTGTGGTGGCGATGGTACTGATTTTTGGCGCGACTGCATTGGGATTGCTGGATTACAACATGATTTGGGTCAACCCCACCTACCTGATTCCCGGTATAGTCGGCGGGCTGATTATGGGTGTGGGGTTCATCATTGGTGGGTTCTGTCCTGGAACATCGCTGGTGGCAGTCGCAACCCTCAAGCTGGACGGCGTTTTCTTCACACTCGGCGCGTTGTTTGGCATCTTTGTCTTTGGCGAAAGTGTCGGTGTGTTTGAATCCTTCTGGAATTCGACTTATATGGGGCGGTTTACCCTGCCTCAATTGTTTGGCATAGATACGGGCATCATCGTGGTTGGTGTGGTCATCATGGCATTGGTCATGTTCTTTGGCGCAGAATTATTAGAACAACGCTTCGGCAAAAAAGACCGCAAACTCGCCCCCAAGTGGCGTTATGGCGCGGGTGGCACCCTTTTGGCATTCGCAGGCGTAATTTTGGTGATTGGGCAACCTACCAGTGCCACCAAATGGTCTTGGGTCGAAGCCGAAGAAGCACCACGCCTAGAAAAACGCGCGGTGATGGTCTCCCCTGCAGAAATCCTCGATTATATGTATAGCGAACAAATCACCATGCAGTTGGTGGATATTCGTAGCGAAGCCGAATTTAATACCTTCCACATTGATGGGGCTAAACATATCGCATCCAACCAGTTGCTCACACACCTCCCCGAATGGCAAGTGCTGACAGGGAATAATGTGATTATCCTCATGGGCAATGATGAAACCGCCGCAATTGAAGCATGGAAAGTATTGGTATCAGAAAATGTACCCAATGTCTATATTTTGGATGGTGGCATCAATCACTGGATAGATATGTTCGACTTGTCATCAGATGATTTGGAAGTGGTCGAACAAGATGTGGCAGATGACCAATTGGGTTATACATTCCCAGTCGGTACGGTTGATTTTATGCCCCTCGCCCGCCCCAATCCCAGTTCGTATGGACCCTTTGATTTGGAATATACCCCCAGAATCGAATTGCAAGGCAAGAAAGGTGCAACCGGTGGCGGATGCGGATAAACCACGTTTAGGCTACGATTTCAGAACCCGTTGCGCGTAAGCACACGATTTAGGATACAATCAGAGAGAGATTGTTATACGCTGAAAGGAAATTTCATGAAAAAACTCTCGCTCGTCGGATTTATCCTAGTCGTGTGTTTTTCGATGCTACTCGCCACAGCATCCGCCCAAGATGCTACCCCCATCAATTTTGGCGATACCGTGAACGGCACACTCGCAACAGATTCCAATGGTCAATTAACCTATTCATTTAACGGAACAACAGGCGCAGAAGTCACCATCACCATGACATCCAAT
>JALONZ010000225.1 GCA_025454675.1 Anaerolineae bacterium
GGCATTTTATATGTGGCGACAAATTGAAATGGTGTTCCATGGCAAAGCCCGTAGCGAAGCGGCAGAACATGCCAGCGAAAACGGACCCGCCATCGTGAATCCACTCATTATCCTCGCATTCTTCAGCCTTGTGATTGGGTTCATCAATATCCCAACAGGCGCGGGCATCTTTGCAGTCGGGTTTGATGGCTCAATTGGGTTGCATGTGTTGGGGAATTTCTTGGAACATAGCATTTTTGCATCGGCATTTGTATTGCCACCATTCCAACCGCTTATCGCGTTCACCGCGTTGGGTATTGGCATCGGGGCGATTATTTTGGCGCGTGGGATTTATGGCGGGACGAAAGCCATCAACGCGCAAGGCAAAGACCCACTCCAAGCCGACCCCGCGATTGGTGTCATTTGGGGGCTTGCCAATGCCCGCTTGTTCTGGGACGAAATTTATTTTGCCCTGATTATCCGCCCATACATGCGAATCGCAGAATTTTTGGCGAATGCCGTGGATTGGGTGTTTTTACATGATTATTTCCACGATTCGTTCATCCTCAAAGGATATAAATCCATGGGTCAATTGCTCGCCAAGCCGATAGACTTGGGCATCATTGACGGCGCGGTGAACGGAATTGGCTTTGTTGCCCGTAGAACGAGTGGTGTGTTCCGCAAAGTGCAAACTGGTTATGTCCGCACATATGCGTTGGCGCTGTTCTTGGGTGTGGTGTTGGTGTTGGTATTGATGCTTGTGCCACTGATTACCAATGGTGCAGGTTGATATTGCGAATCATCCTATAGAGGGAGAATGTTTTTATGGAAAGTTTATCGCTCACGACCATCACGCTCTTTCTACCGATGGTGGGCTTGACAATCTTACTGTTTTTGAACGAAGAAAAACAAAAAGGTGCGATTCAATGGACGGCTTTCGGGTTTACGATTGTCACCTTTGTCGCCTCTGTCATCATGCTCTTTGGTTTTGATTCTTCCAATCCCAACCTGCAAATGGTGCAACGCAACGACTGGTTGCCCTCACTTGGGATTAGTTATTATGTGGGTGTAGATGGGATTAGCATGTTGATGGTGTTGTTGACGACCATCATTATGCCGATTGCCGTCTTATCATCTTTTACCACCCATATTTTTGAAGAACGTGGTCGCATCAAATTGTACTACATGTTCATGTTGTTGCTGGAATGGGCAATGATTGGCGTGTTTGTGGTACAAGACCTCATCATCTTCTACATCTTCTGGGAAATTACCCTTGTCCCGATGTACTTCTTGGTCGGGATTTGGGGTGGTGAACAACGGGTATACGCCGCCGTCAAATTCTTCTTGTATACGATGGCTGGCTCAATTTTGATGCTTATCGCCATTTTGTATGTCGGTGGCAACGCAGGTACATTTGCCCTCCCCGAAATCCTCGCAAAATTGCAAAGTGGGGAAGTGTCGTTCTTGTTTGATGGTGTGTTTAGCACGCAATCCTTCTTATTCTTAGGATTCCTCATCGCGTTTGCCATCAAAGTGCCTGTATTCCCACTGCATAGCTGGTTGCCCGATGCCCATGTGCAAGCGCCAACCGCAGGATCGGTCATTTTGGCGGGTGTGTTGCTAAAAATGGGTACATACGGCATGATTCGCTTCAATTTGACCATGTTCCCCGAAGCAACGGTGGCGTGGGCTCCATTTGTGGCGGCGCTGGGTGTGATTGGTATCATCTATGGCGCGTGGGTGAGTTTTGCCCAAACCGATATGAAGAAATTGGTCGCCTATTCATCCGTCAGCCACTTGGGATTTGTGGTGCTGGGCATTTTCTCGCTCACCCCACAAGGGATTCAGGGCGCAACCTTGCAAATGATTAATCATGGTATCAGCACAGGCGGGTTGTTCTTGATTGTGGGGATGCTGTATGAACGTCGTCATACCAAACTGATGGCGGCATATGGTGGCATTTGGAAAGCCATGCCGTTACTCGGTGGCATTTCGCTGATTGTGTCCTTGAGTAGCATGGGCTTGCCCGGTCTCAATGGGTTTGTGGGTGAGTTCACCATTTTGCTAGGCGCACTCGGTAGCGATGTGTTGGGCATTTTCTTCGCCTTATTCGCCACCACAGGCGTGATTATGGCGGCGGTTTATATGCTGTATATGTTCCAAAAAGTGTTTATGGGTGAATTGGACAAAGAAGAAAATAAAAATCTGCCACAACTCGCTTGGCAAGAAGTGGCGGTCTTTGTGCCATTGCTCATCCTTATTTTCTGGATTGGTTTGCAACCCACAGGCTGGTTTAATGTCATGGCGACCACCACCGAACAATTGGTAGCCAATATGACACCCTACATCGCGCCATTGGTTGCCATTGCGCCATAATGATAATAATCGGGTAGGGGAATCATATCCCATGCACCGTGCTTGTAAGGGCGCAACATGTTGCGCCCTTACACCTGTCATAGAAGGTGACACGGGCATCATACAATATTTGACATGAGGACTATTTTATGACAATACCAGCACTTGGCGATTTGAATTTATATGCGGCATTACCCGCCATCTTTTTGGCGCTTTTTACCACCTTTTTGCTGATTATTGACCTGTTCATCGCATCCGAACACAAAAATAATACGGCATATTTGGCGCTTGGGGCGTTGGGTATTGCATTCATCTGGAATTTATTGACCTTCAATAATAACACGACTGCCTTCTTAGGCATGTTCGTTGCCGATTCATTCAGTGGTTTCTTAAATATGGTCGTCCTCATTGGCGCGATGCTCACCATTTTACTGAGCATGGATTATCTGCGCCGAATGGGGATTGAACATGGCGAATATTATTCGATGGTGTTGTTCTCTACGGCGGGTATGATGTTCATGGGGAGCGCCAATAACCTCATCGTCATCTTCATCGCGTTGGAACTTCTCAGCATCCCTCTGTACGTCATGGCGGCGATTCGTCACCAAGATGTGAAATCAGAGGAAAGTGGCATCAAATATTTCATCTTAGGCGCATTTGCCAGCGCATTTTTTGTGTATGGTGCGGCGCTGATTTACGGTGCGACAGGCACGACTAATTTGCCCGCCATTTTCACCGCCGTTGGCGACATTGTGAACACGGGTAGCGATTCCATTTTCTATCTTGTGGCAGGCGCGGCGTTGATTATTGTGGCGCTTGGCTTTAAGGTGGCGGTTGTGCCATTTCACATGTGGACTCCGGATGTGTATGAAGGTGCGCCAACCCCTGTTACCGCGTTCATGAGTGTGGGCGCAAAAGCAGGTGGTTTTGCCGCCTTGTTGCGCGTGATGGTGGTCGCATTGCCATCGCTCACCGTCAATTCGAGTGATGCCGCCGCAGTTTGGCAACTGACCATCGCCGTCATTGCCGCCTTAACCATGATTTTGGGCAATATTGTCGCCATTTCACAGACCAATATCAAGCGGATGTTGGCGTATTCATCCATCGCGCACGCGGGTTATATCCTAATGGCGGTTGCCGCCGCGGGGTCTGCGGGTGTCGGTGATGCGTCTACACGCGGGATGTTGGTGTATCTGCTGGCTTATACCTTCACCAATTTGGGCGCGTTTGCCGTTGTGATTACACTCGAAAAAGAAGATGGGTCTGGCACAGCGATTGAAGATTTTGTCGGGCTTGGCAAATCGCGCCCGTTCTTGGCGGCGATGATGGCATTCTTCATGCTCAGTTTGACGGGTGTCCCCGCCACAGCAGGCTTCATTGGCAAATTTTTGGTCTTTGGTGCAAGTGTGGAAGCGGGTTTAATCTGGTTAGCCGTTATCGGCGTGTTGACCAGCGTCTTTAGTGCTTATTATTATGTGCGGATTATCGTCAATATGTATCTGCGTGATACGGATAAGCCCGCCGAAGTTGTTGGCGAAACACCCTTCGTCAAATATGCTACCTATATCAGCTTTACGGCAGTGTTGGTGTTGGGCTTGTTCCCTGCGTTGGCGCTCAATTTGTTGGGTGGCGCACAAATTACATTGGCGAGTCTGTTCTAAAGCAGTTTGGGACGACATACACTTTGTTAGTCGTCCCTTACACAAAACTGAATTTGTAATGGCGGGCTAGGCTTTAGCCGTATGTCCGCCACAAAAAATCCACTCATGAATGCACTATCACATAAAACCCATTTGCCGAAAGATTGAAATTAACCGCGATGTTAGGTCAAATTCTCAAGACCAATCAACAAATTATCCTCAAAGTCGTTCCCACACCCGATACCGAGATGAGTGAATTGGTCATTTCACTGGTCACGCCCGATATAGAAGGATATATTCTCGGACGGTCAGATGTTGCATCCAATTACATCCCTGATGTGGATTTTTCGCAATTTGATGCCAAAAAGCGCGGTATTTCGCGCCGTCATGCGGTGTTGCTCAATTATAATGATGTGGTGCATGTGATGGATTTGGGTTCGATGAATGGCACATTTATCAACGGCACACGCCTCATCCCATTTGAACCCCATGTGTTGCGGGTTGGGGATAGGCTTGGGATTGCCGATTTGAATATGATGGTTGAAACAGACCCCAAGCCTAGTTAACGTGAGTTATGGTTAAGCATGTTCAAATTGGCTTATGAGATAGCCTTTTTTACGCTAGACGTTAAAACGTCCAGCTAGGCAAAAACCTGTAAGCGCACTAAAGGCGCTAAAATCGCCCCAATGTTCGTTTTTTTAGCCCCTTCAGTGGGCTTCTAAGTCGAATAGCCAGAATGCTTTAGCTTCTGGCGAGATAAATTGACGAATTGAGTTCAAAATTATCCATAACTCACGTTAAGCTAGGCTTTTTGGGGTTTAATGCGCGACATGCGCCACAGGATGAAAGCCACTGGTCCAAAAACAGGAAACCCAACACCCAATATTATCCAAATTGCGCGTAATGTATCGCTCACACTTTTATCTCGCCGCAAAATCAACATGATGAGGATGGCTGGCACAACATACACCAACAGCAACATGATGACATTAAATATAATTGCACTTTGGGGGATAA
>JALONZ010000226.1 GCA_025454675.1 Anaerolineae bacterium
CTGATGAAGAAGGCTTGCAATTTATAGGTGAACACATTAATGCCCAACAATTCGGCGGCGAGGTCGTTATCCCGAATTGAAATGAATGCCCGCCCGATGCGTGTGCGTGTCAAATTGCGTGCAATCAGGAAAGATAACACAGCGAAGGGGATGATGATGTAATACATGCCCAATTTAGTCGCATCTGACCCAAAGAATGGGATAGGGTGATTTTCGAGCGTGATGGCATTTGCCCCGCCTGTGAGATGTGCGAGAGGGTAGGTGATGACCCAGATGATGATATTTTGGGCGGCGAGGGTCGCCATTGCCAGATAGAAGCCTTTGACGCGCAAGGATGGCAATCCAAACATTAAGGCGCCGTCCAGAATGTGAAGCCCAGTTCACGGACGAGGATGGCGGCGGTATACGCCCCGACTGCCATAAACGCGGCATGACCGAGCGAAATTTGCCCGGTATAGCCCATGATGATATTCAAGCCTTGTACCGCAATGGCAAAAATGGCAATTTTGGCAATCACGCTAATCCATAACGATGGGATGATGGTTAATCCCAACAAGCCATCACTGCTGAGCATGGGCAAAATGAGCAAGACTGCCACAAATCCCCATGCGCTGAGGCGGTTTGACCAAGTGCGGTCGAGCAACATATCTTGTGCATAGGTGGTATTAAAGACCCCTGAAGGGCGAATATTGGCAGACATGGTTAAATTCTCTCAATCCGTTTTTGACCAAACAATCCATCTGGTTTGAAGATGAGGACAATCATCAAAATCACATACGGGACGAGTTGTGTGCCTGCTTCGGATTGAAACAGTTGGTCGCCCCATGTCTGACCCAAGCCGATGACGATACCACCCACAAATGCGCCACCGATGGATTCAATCCCACCGAGTAGCACCGCAGGGAATACGATGAGCGCCAAACCGGGCATGGTCGGACCCAAGCTATTGCCACCGCCAAACAACACACCCGCTACCATCGCCAACAAGGTCGCCGCAATCCACGCCGCCGCCAAAATTGCGCGTACACGCAACCCGACTGATTGTGCCAACACCTGATTTTCGGCGGTAGCACGCATAGATAACCCGACATTGGTATATTGAAAGAACAAAATAAACGCGATGAATGCCGCCGTTGCCAACAAAAACACGACTACCGAATCGGATGGAATCCGTAGGGCGCGTTCAATTTGTGGGATGACGTTGATAACATCAATTTCAAAATTTCTTGGCAAGCCCAAATCGGTTAAATTGCTAAAAATGGGGATGGCACTATCAATACTGGGGAAGAAAAAGTTGGTTAAGCCCACAAAAATGCGGTCTAATGCCAACGTCATCAAAATCATGGTGAAAACAGGTTGTCCCATCAAGGGGCGGATGGCGAAACGCTCGATGCACAAGCCCAATAGGGTAGCCACCACCATCGCGCCGATGATGGCACGAATTAAGCGCCAATCATTCCCCTGAATGGTCATCAATAGCACAATGATAACACCCGCCACCGCACCGATAATCAAACGGCGTGGTTTGGTGATGTCGCGCCAATCGCTCATGGTGATGAATAAACCGATGGTCACGGCAACCAAGCCGATGACCGCCACCATATCAAATTGGTCGGTGTTATAAAATGACAAGAAAAACCATGCTGTGACCAACATCATCGCGCCGTGTGCAAAGTTAAATACACCCGATGCTTTGTTAATCATGACGATACCCACCGCAATGATGGCGTAAATGCCACCAATCAAGATGCCGTTGATGGTCACAACCGCATAGTTACGCGGATTATCGCCAATTCTATCGCCTAGCCACATCACAAAAATAATTGCGCCGATGATGGTCGCCCACCGACTAATCGGCTTCCAATTAATGCTCGGTAACTTTATTTTTCTGCCTTGTGGTAATGTATTTGCCGCCAAAGCTCATATCCTTTTCTATCCATAAAATTTATTGGGTCAAAAAATATTTATACATCCATCACGCGCACCGATGTCTCTACGACACCCGTCCGCCCGTCCCGATATTTCACTTCTGCGCTGACTGTCACCTCATTTTTGCCCGTGTACATCGCATCTAGCATGATGCCATAGCGTTGTTCGAGTGCTTTACGGCGTAATTTGCGTGTACGGGTGAGTTCTGCCTCATCCGCATCAAACGCCTTATGCAAAATCACAAATTTGCGGATGCGTGCCGATGCGGGTAAGTTTTCGTTCACCCGTTGGATTTCTTTTTTGATGATGTCATACACTTGCGATTTTTGGGTGAGGTCAACATAGGTGGTGAAATTGACACGGTTTTTCTCTGCCCACCGACTGACATTATCGAAGTCAATAATCACAATGGCGGTCACAAATTCCATATCAAACCCGCCAACGGTCATCACATCTTGGATGAATGGGCTAAATTTGAGCCGTCCTTCAATGAATTGTGGGCTAAAACTTTCGCCATTCGACAATTCAATCATATCCGACACGCGGTCAAGATAAATCAGATGCCCATCTTCACCAATGAAACCTGCATCACCGGTTTTGAAGAAGCCATCCTCATCGAATGACTCGGCGGTCTTTTCATCGGCTTGATAATATCCTGCAAAAACCGCGCGACTGCGGACACGGATTTCACGGTTTTCGGCGATTTTAATCTCAACACCCGGAATAATTTCGCCAACACTTGCCAGTTTGACCTTGTTGGGGTAGTGCATGGTCACACCTTGCATCTCAGTTGAACCGTATAAACTCCGCAATTCTACGCCACAGGCGCGGAAAAAGCGCAACACATCAGGGCTGAGTACCGCGCCAGATGTGAAGGCGTTCCGCATCCGCACCATGCCGATTTTATCGCGCAAGGGTTGCAAAACTGCCCATTCAGCCAACCCGCGCAAAAATTTGGTGGTGAACGGAATCGGTTTGCCCTCATCTTCGAGGTCAATGACTTTATACGCCACAGGCATGAACAATTTATACAGGGCGCGATTAATCCATGAGCTATCATTGACGCGCATTTGCATCGTCCGCGCCAAATTTTCCCAAATCCGACTGGGGAAGAGTAGGGCGCTGGGGGCAATTTCGCGCAGGTCGGTTTGAACCGTCTCTGGGCTTTCTGGGAAGTTGACCTGAAAGCCATACAACACATGCGCCGCCACACCCAAGCCTTGTTCGGTAATCCATGCGAGTGGGCTAAACGACAAATAATTATCTTCTTGATAGGTTTTGATGACAGGTTGGGTATGCACATTGGTATAAATCAGGTTGCGGTGACGCACCATCGCGGCTTTGGGTAGGCTGGTTGTCCCACTGGTATAACTGAAAATGGCGATGTCATCCCCTTTGCCTTGCGCGACTGATTTGAGGAAGGCATCAGCATGTTTTTGGGCATAGTCACGCCCTAACGCGAGGAGTTCATCAAAACTCATCAGCCAGTCATCATCATAACTCCACATGCCACGTTCTTCCCAATAAATCACCTTGCGGATATTGGGCAATTTTTCTTTGAGTTCTAATGCTTTATCGCATTGTTCTTGGTCATGTGCCACCAAAAATACCGAATTGGAATTGGTGACGACATACAGTAATTCTTGTGGATTTGCATCGGTGAAGATAGCGGTGCTAACCCCGCCCGCGCAGTGGGTTGCAATTTCTGCCCAATAAAATTCGGGGTCATTTTCGCCGATGATAGAGACTTTTTCGCCCCGACTCAAGCCCAAACTCATCAGCCCCAGCGCAAAATCGTGTACCTTTTGATACGATTCTTCCCATGTGTATTCTTGCCAAATGCCAAGCCGTTTTTTACGCATGGCGATTTTGCCCCAATATTTTTTGGCAGTATCCACAAATAATTTGGGCAGGGTATCTTTATCATTATCAAGTGCGGGAATGGTGTATCCCGATGGTGAAAAAATTTGTGCTTCGCGTTTAATTTGATTCGGTGCATCAATAACCATAATTTTAGTGTTCCTGACCTAAATATGCTTTAATGACAGCATCATCATTACTAATTTGTTCCGGTGTGCCTTCTGCAATTTTCATGCCAAAATCCAACGCGACAATTCGATGTGAAATGTCCATCACCAGCCCGATATCATGTTCGATGAGCATGATGGTCATGTTTTGGCGCTCATGAATATCCAAAATAAACCGCGCCATATCTTCTTTTTCTTCGACATTCATCCCCGCCATTGGTTCATCCAGCAACAGCATGGTCGGTTCGAGTGCCAATGCACGCCCCAACTCCACCCGTTTGCGTAACCCATAACTCAGATTGCCGACAACTGTCTTGCGGACGTGTTCCATCTCTAAAAAGTCGATAATTTCTTCTACGCGCTGGCGGTGTTCAATTTCCTCTTTTTTCGCCGCGCCCCAATATAACGCCCCTGTGAGCATATTGCCCTTCATATGCAAATGACGCGCCGCCATCAGGTTGTCGAGTGCGGTCATGTTGGTATAGAGGGCGATATTTTGGAATGTGCGCGAAATCCCCAGTTGTGCGCGTTTATAGGCGGGCAATTTGCTGATATTTTGCCCCTCATAAATAATCGCGCCTTGTTGTGGATGATAAAACCCATTGATGCTATTGATAAGGCTGGTCTTGCCCGCACCATTGGGTCCGATGACGGCAAAAATTTCGCCCTCATGCACCTTAAAATCCACATGCTGTAATGCTTTGATGCCCCCAAAACTGAGTGAAATATCATTGACGTGTAACTTAACAGGTGGCTTATTCATATATTTTTACTCAAAAATGCTTATTTTGCCAAAAATTTATTACTGTATCTCTTGAAAGATAACAAAGATTTTAACCAAGTGCAACATTTATGAGAGTAGATGCAAAAACTCTCATTTGCGTTTTATGTTTTGTGGTAAATTATGGAGGCATATACACCCATAAACGGGATAATTGGATTGTAGGGACGGCATATATGCCGTCCAAAATCATCGAACTGCAAAATGTCAACGCGCCCTAATTATTTAATGGGGCTATCCATGTGCCGATATAAAGACCTGTACAGGAACTTTGCCCAAAATCGGTGTTTATCATGGCGGTGCGTTTTTCTTGCAGGCTATTGGGTGATAATGCCGTATAAGTTTGGGCGCTTTGTTCTGTGCCTGCCGCGCCTAATGAATATAGGGCTTGATGGGCGCTATCGGGGTCGCCCCAAACACCTACTGATAGGGGTGCGATGTTGCCCCCCATGACAT
>JALONZ010000227.1 GCA_025454675.1 Anaerolineae bacterium
AAAATTTTGGTGGCAAATTCGGAGATGGTTTGTGTTTGTTCCGCAATTGCCCCCTCACTAGCGAGTGTGGCGGATGTGCCAATACATTGCAACCCATCCGATGAATTGAGCCGATTCCGCACCCGCCGCACCAACAAACTGACATCCGCACCTTGCCGTCCGCGATAGGTATGCAATTCGTCCAACACCAAAAAGCGCAAATGCTTGGCTTGATTGAGCAATTTTTGGTCGCGCTCGCGCGTCATCAACAATTCCAGCATCATAAAATTGGTCAATAAAATATGTGGCGGGTTTTCGATAATCCGTTGGCGTTTAGCTTCATCATCCTGTCCCGTATAACTATCAAACCATGCCTGCTGATTATCTTTGCCTAAATATTTTTCCAGTTCATTATATTGGCTATTCGCCAGCGCATTCATCGGATAAACGATAATGGCTTTTATGCCACGTTCATCGGGATGCGTGAGGATATGATTCACAATTGGGATGATATATGCCAAACTTTTCCCCGACCCCGTGCCTGTGGTCAGGATATAACTGTGTCCCGCATTTGCCAAGGCGATTGCCTCGCGCTGGTGATAATGCAAGCGCAGGGCTTCTCCCACGCCCTTATCTTTATCGCGCCGAAAGAAAGATTCGCATTCAGGGTGTAATAGCCCTTGCGCCACTAAATCCGTGATAGTACCGCCCGATTCAAAATTCGGGTTCAGTTGGATGAGCGGTTCTGGCAAAAATGCCTCCTGATGAAGCGCCTCTTCAACTTGTTTTTGAATGCGCGAATCGGCGATGTTGATGAATCCCCGCGCATAGTTTTGATATTCCGTTGTGATGTGTTGGCGTAAATCAAAAATATTCATTCTGCACCCACTTTTAACCTTTCTAAGACACTTATTGTAGCAGTTTTTTGTCATTTCAGCCCAATTTTGCCCCACCAATTCCTTGACAGAATGGCAAAGACTGGCTATATTATATGTAAGCGGTTACATTTTAAGGGTATAAAGACCCTAAAAAATAAATTAAATCATTAAATTCAATTCTTTTTTTTTAATAATCAATGTAAGCGCCTACAAAAGAGATGAAATAATGACGTTACAGAAAAATAATTTACATGCCATCACAATTTATGATGTCGCACGCGAGGCAGGGGTCTCTGATGCAACAGTATCGCGGGTCTTTAACAATAAAGAGGGTGTTAAAGAAGCGACTCGTGCCAAAGTATTGAATGCCGCCCAAAAATTGGGGTATGTGGTCAATTTGCAGGCGCGTAGCCTTGCGGGTGGCAAAACGAATGTGATTGGCTTGCTGATTCCGGGTTTAGATAATGGTTATGTGGTCGAAATTGTGCGCGGGGTAGACCAAGAATTGGCGCGGGTAGATTATGAGCTGATGGTGTATACCACCCACCGCAAAGGCAATGATGAAGCCAGTTATCTGCAATATGTTGCCAATGGGCTGACGGAAGGCATTTTATTGGTTGTGCCACTGCTTTCGGCAGAATTTTTGCGGGCATTGGACGAAATCGGTTATCCGTATGTGCTGATTGATGCGGTTGATGACACGGGTCGCAGTTTTTCTGTGAATGTTACCAATTGGGAAGGGGCATATAAAGCGACAGAATACCTCATCCAATTGGGGCATCGGCGGATTGGTTTCATCACAGGCATTTTGGAATTGAGTAGCACCAAAGCCCGTTATGATGGTTATCTGACCGCCCTTAAAGATTATGACATCCCCATTGACCAAGCCTTGATTGCAAAAGGGGATTTTGGCAAAAATTCCGGTTATCTTGCCACACAACACTTACTCAATTTAGCCAACCGTCCAACCGCCATTTTTTCATCGAATGATGTGATGGCATTGGGCGCGATGGATGCGATTCGTGAAGTTGGTTTACGCATCCCAGAGGATATTTCGATTATTGGTTTTGATGATGTGCCAGAAGCGGTTAGCGCCTATCCCAAACTAACCACTGTTCACCAACCGCTTGAAGAGATGGGCAGGGTGGGAGTCAAATTGTTGATGGAGCAATTTGAAAATCCCGATACCCCATCCAAGCACATCACGCTGGCAACACGGCTTATTATTCGTGATTCGTGCCAGCCACTTAATAGGGAATAACGCGCCATTCATGGTGCTTATTTACAAAAAACGTATCTATATTATTTTTTAAGGAGCTATAACATGCGAACAAAGTTAAGTCTTTTTATCATGGCGATACTGATGGTAATTGTTTCATCAGTTTCGGCACAAGATACTGTCACTATCAAATGGTGGCATATCAATACCAATACAGCTGAAGGTGCATTTTGGCAAACAATTGCCGATGAATTTGTGGCGGCAAATCCAGGTGTCACCATCGAAATCACTGTGTTAGAAAATGAAGCCTTCAAAAGCCGTTTGTTCACCGTCATGCAATCGGGTGAAGCACCAGACCTTTTCCAAAGCTGGGGCGGTGGTGTGTTATGGGAATTTGCCGAAGCTGGCTTGCTCCGCAACATCGCGCCAGAATTGGATGCCAATGATGGTGAATGGCGCAATTCTTTCAGCGCCCAAGCCGCATTGAATTTGTTTGAACTCGATGGCGAATCGTATGGTGTGCCGTGGACATGGGGCGCTGTGGGCATGTTCTATAATAAAGCCCTGTTTGAACAAGCAGGTCTCGACCCCGAAAATCCCCCCGCCACATGGGAAGAATTTGTCGCCGCCATTGAAGCCCTCAAAGAAGCAGGCATCACCCCCATTTCGTTGGGCGGTAAAGATAAATGGCCCGGTCATTTTTGGTGGGTTTATGCCGCGATTCGTTTGGGCGGGCAAGAAGCCTTCTTGAATGCTTATAACCGCACTGGCTCATTTGCTGATGAACCCTTCGTCAAAGCGGGCGAATATGTTCAATCCTTAGTGGATATGGGCGCATTCCCCGAAAACTTCATGGCATTAACCTATGGCGACCAATTCACCCTCACTGCAAATGGTGGTGCGGCGATGGAATTGATGGGTCAATGGTCACCCGGTAACTATAACAACGTTGTTGAAGGTGGCTTGGGCGATGATTTGGGCTGGTTCCCATTCCCCATGATTCCAGATGGTTTGGGCAATCCAGGTGATGTGCTGGGTGGTGGTGATGGTTATGCCGTTGGCGCAAATGCCCCCGATGCCACAATTGACTTCTTGAAATACCTCACCAGTGTGGATGTGCAACGTCGCGCCGCCGAAGTTTGGGTCATCCCAACCGTTGGCGAAGCCGAAGATGTGGTTACAGATAACCCCGTATTTGCATCTATCATCAAAGCCCGTAACGAAGCACCCTACTTCCAATTGTATTACGACCAATTCTTGCCCCCCGCGTTGGGTGGTGAAGTGAATGATGCCGTAGAATCATTGTTGGCTGGTTTGGCAACTCCAGAAGAAACCGCCGCCCGCATTGAAGATATGGCTTCGTTTGAACTTGAAGACTAATTAACAGATATTCGTGACTGATAGGGAGTGTAGCTTGTTCTTTGTAAGGGTCGAATCTATAAAAGAACTGCTACCCTCTCTACCCATCCACTTCAATTTAGTTTACCAGAAGAAAACCGATTATGTCACTTGTAAACACAAGAAATTTATCAGAAGTTAAACTAGCAGAAGACCAAATCAGACGTGACAAACGCACTACAAGCCTGCGAAAATGGCTGACTGTTGCCTTTTTTGTTGTCCCCGGTATGGCTGTTTTCACCATTTTTGTATTAAACCCGATTGCACAATCGGTTCGATATAGCTTTTATGATTGGAACGGCTTGGGTCCACTGACCGATTATCAAGAATTTGGTAATTATGAACGCCTATTCGCGCATGATGTGTTCATCAAATCGGTACAGCATACCCTTGTGATTATGTCATTGTCATTACTCATCCAATTGCCGGTTGCGCTCGCT
Organism: Anaerolineae bacterium; assembly: GCA_025454675.1. Classification (GTDB taxonomy): domain Bacteria; phylum Chloroflexota; class Anaerolineae; order Aggregatilineales; family Phototrophicaceae. Next base: position 3,915 of record JALONZ010000227.1, read on the forward strand.
GTCGCCCTCAGTGTATCACGCGGGGCATTACCCGGTCGTCGTGCTTTTCGGGCATTGTTGTTCATCCCATATGTATTTTCAGAAATCATCACTGCCATCATTTGGTTATATGTCCTTCATCCTAACGACGGGTTGGTGAACACGGTACTCGGCTCGCTGGTCACAGATTATAAAAATCAGGCATGGCTAGGCGCAGATTTGGTGTTGTACTCGGTGTTTGCCGTGTTAGTGTGGAAATATTTTGGCTTTTACATGATTTTATACATGGCATCCATTCAAAATGTCCCCAAAGACCTCGAAGAAGCCGCCCGTATGGACGGGGCAACCGAATTGGGCGTACTGCGCCATATCACCGTCCCGTTGATGGGTCCCACCATCCGCCTGACGATTTATTTGGCGATTGTGGGGTCTATCCAACAATTTGCCATCATCTGGATTCTGACCACAGGCGGCGGCATCAATAATTCCGCGCAAGTCATCAGCACCTACCTGTATAAATATGGTCTACAACGCTTCAAACCCGGTTATGGGAGTGCGATTGCGGTTGTTCTGTTCGTGTTTACCTTTGCATTCTCTATCTTGTATCAGCAATTCATCATGCGCCGTGACTACGAGGATTGAAAAGGATGCCGATATGAACATCAAAATTTTACGAGGGATAACCCTCGCCCTAAAATATGTGTTGCTCATCGTCTTATGTATGTTGGTGATGGGACCCGTTTTAACAGCACTATTAGGCAGTGTGCGGACGACTGGTGAGTTTATCACGCGCCCATTCGGATTTCCAGAAGGCGAATGGCAATGGGAACATTACACAGAAATATTGCTGTCCGATACATTTTGGCGCTCCATGCGAAACAGCCTCATCATCACCGTTTTTACGGTAATCATCAATGTGTCGCTGGCGTGTATGTTGGCGTTTGCCTTCACAAAACTGAGTTTTCGCGGACGCAAGACCGTCATCAACGTGTTGTCTATTGGGTTGATGTTCCCCATCACTGTCGCCATTTTGCCGATTTTCACCCAAATCCGTCAATTCGGCTGGATTAATTCT
>JALONZ010000228.1 GCA_025454675.1 Anaerolineae bacterium
TTCTTTAATTCAAACAACAAAAAATTCATAAACTCCCAAATGTCATGATTATCAATCTCTGTTTGTGGTGGCACTGTAACACTGGAGACGTATTCTTGTTGCATCAATTTTTGCGGAACAGATAGATTATCATCCACTACCAATTGGCGTAATACCGCGCAAAACCGGTCAATTTCTTCAACGGTGTTGTAATGTGCCAATCCCACCCGCACCATACCCTTTTCACTATGACCCAACCGCGCCATAATTTCGAGGGCATAATAATTGCCATCCCACACATAAATATCATGATTGGCAAGGTATTGGGCGATTTCGTTGGGGGTATATTTACTGTGGGTGAACACCACCGTAGGACACCGTTCATCCAAACGGGTGCGGTCGGTGATGCCAAAAATGTGGATGTTGGGGAGTGATTCTAATCCGTCTAATAACCGTGAGATGAGCATTTTTTCGTATTGACGAATCCCTTCCATGCCAGCTTTTAGCCATTTGGCACGTTCTGTATATGTAGAGAATTGGTAGGAATACTCCATACAATACTCCTGACCAATTTTCTGGATATAGTCTATCGTATTTCCGAGTGCGAAAATCCCCTCAAAATTGGGTGTTCCTGTTTCCCATCGAAATGGGGAATAATTTTTAGATGGGCGGACTTTGTAGGCGGGCAAGGCTTCTAAAAGGTCGTATTTGCCCCACAAAATGCCAACATGCGGACCAAAAAATTTATAGGCTGAACACAATAAAAAGTCGCAACCGAGCGTAATCACATCAATTGGCACATGCGGAGCAGATTGCACCGCATCCACCACACATAGCGCCCCTGCCGCGTGCGCCATCTGTGCAATTTGCGCCACAGGATTAAGTGTTCCCACCGCGTTGGAGCAATGCACCGTCGCCACCAATTTTGTGCGGTCATTCAATGCCCCTTCGAGGGTATTCAAATCGAGTGTGCAATCATCTAGGTTAATATCTACCCAACGCACAATCAAACCGCGTTCTTCGGCAATGCGTAACCATGGGGCGATATTGGCATCATGATCCATGCGCGTCAAAATAATTTCATCACCCGCCTTCATCGTTTGTGCCAATGCCCGACTGAGGCTAAAGGCAAGCGTGGTCATATTCGCCCCAAATACAATTTCATCCGCGTTAGTCGCGCCCAAAAAGTCAGCGACTTTTTCGCGCACATCGCGCATCATGGCATCGGTTTTTTGGCTGGTCTTAAATGTTCCGCCCTGATTGGCGTTCATGGTGCTAAAATAGTGACCAAAGGCATCTATCACCGTCTGCGGGACTTGTGACCCTGCTGGATTATCGAAAAAAATGGGTGTATCGAGACGATTTAAGGATGGAAACAAGTGGCGAATTTTATCAATGGGGAAAGTCATGCGGTGTCACTCCAAAGAATTGTCTACAAAAATATGCAAAAAACTGCTTAAATACAGATGCAATATTCTATAGGATATGCTACTCTATAAAATAGCATCACGCCAATTGTGAGATACTATGGACAAAACCATCACCCTAAGCGAACAGAACCGCCAATTGCTTCAAGAAATTAAACGCCGTACCAATCAGATGGCGGCGATTAAAGTCGTCACCAGCATGGTCGGGCAATCGCTGGATTTAGAAAAAACCCTCGCCACGGCGTTGGAAATTGCGGTTGAAATTGTGGATGCAGAAGCCAGTGGCATCAGCCTGATAGACCACGAAGCCCAAGAATTGGTCTTACGCGCTCAACGCGGTTGGATAAACGATTTTGTCGTCACCAACCCCATGCGGATTCCGTTGGGGATGGGCATGTCGGGCGAAGTGTTTGAAAAAGATGATGTGGTGGTCTATAACAATCTCGATGGCACACAAGATTATGCTGTACCCGGATTTCGGCGTGAACAATTTCGGTCTATCGCGCTTGCGCCCATGCACGCCCGCGGTCAAATCATCGGCATATTAAGCATCATGAGCAAAAATCCGAATAGCTTTGATGATGAAATTGTGTCGGTGTTGCGCGTGGTTGCCGATACAGTGGGCGTTGCGCTGGAAAATGCGCGTTTATACACCGAAAGCATTGAGCAAAAAAAACGCCTCTCTGCCATTTTGGATGCAACCGCCGATGGTATCATCGCCACCGACCCCGATGGACGGGTGCGCCTCATCAATAATTCCGCCGCCCGCATGTTATCACTCAAAAGTGAACGTGTCGTTGGTGTGCCATTACGTGAGCTACCCCTCCCCGCCCGCATCCGCGATGCGCTTCTTCGTCCACTGGCATCCGATGAAGAAGAAAAAACATTTCAGGTCACATTAGATAATGACCATGTAATCGCTGTCCTCATCTCGGCAGTGATTAATGACTCCCCAATAATTGATATGCCCAAGCAAGACGGTTGGGTGGTTGTTTTGCAAGATGTTACCCACCTCAAACAAGCCGAAATCGCCCGCGCTCAATTTATGCAAGCCGCGGCGCATGATATGCGGAATCCATTGAGTGTGACCTATAGCTCCATCATCACCCTCAATAAGTTGCTCACCCACAAAGACCCTGCTGTCGAAGAAATTATTCATTTGGCATTAGGTGGCTTAGACCGCCTCCGTACCCTGATTGATGACCTGCTCCATTTGGAACATATCGAAAGTGGCTACGGCTTCAAACTCACTGAATTTAACTTGTTGGATGTGCTACATGAGGTGAGCAAAGAAAGTTTTATGCTGATGGTAGACAAAGCCATCACCCTCACCTTAGATGTGCAACCCGATATTCCCCTCATTCAAGCGGATGTGCGTTGGTTCAAGCGGGCATTGCATAATTATTTGGGCAACGCCACCAAATATACCCAACGCGGTGGCGCGGTGAAATTACGGGTATTCACCAAAAATGAGTTTTTGCATGTTGAGGTGATAGACAACGGACCGGGGATTCCCCTCAGCGCCCATGCCCACCTATTTGAACGCTTTTACCGTGTGGATGGCAATAAGGCAGAAGGCAGTGGTTTGGGCTTGGCAATTGTCAAATCGGTGGCGATTGCACATGGGGGCGATGTTTACCTGCGGAGTAAACCGGGTGAAGGCACAACTTTTGGCTTCACCCTGCCGTTAAATCCGCCAGAAAAATAAGCTATCGCTTGAGTGAATCGAATAAAATAATCAATATCATCACAATCACCGCAAGGCTCATCATAAACGCCACCAATTGGACGGGTCTGGGGATATTGCGCTTGGGTGTTGCCACTTTTTCGACTTCTGGTGTGGGTTCGGGTGCGGTAAATATTTCGCGTTCTTCTGTAGATAAACTGGCGGCGACCACCGCATCGCTATCCAAAATGGGTGCAAATTGTTTTTCGCCCACATACGGCGCGACCACCTGCGCCAAACCATTGATGCCCGATTGCATCAGCATGGAGGTGATGGTGGTACTTTGTTGCTTTTCCAGCCCCAGCAAATCATCAGGCAACGGATTTGGCAATTGCGCCCCATCTACGAATACCAACATCATCGGACACAAAAATTTAAGCCCCATTTGTACCGCAAAACGGTCAAGTGGATTCAAATTTGGCTCATCAGGGTTTTGTAACCAGTCGGGGTCAATCACCACAATCAACATATTTGCCTGACGCAAGCCCATTTGCACCGCATTGTGCGGGTCATCCGATGCTTTGGCAATATTTTTGATGGTTGCTGTTTGCACGTTATAACGCATATCCAGCATATCTATGATTTTTTCAGTGACTTTGGCAGAGGTTTCTCTGGCGCTGATTAAAAACATAATAACATTATTCTCCTGCGATGGATTCTACAGAAATAAGATTGCGTTTTATCACTTTCGATTTGAGTTGACCACACCCCGCATCAATATCAATGCCACGTCGTACCCGTATCGTCATAGATACACCATAGGTCTCTAAAATATCGGCAAACTCTTGAGCATTGGATGGTGTGGACGGATTGCCATCATACCCTGCCGTTGGATTGAGCGGAATGGCGTTCACATGACACATCACCCCGCGCAATAAATTCCCCAACGCATGGGCTTGCTCAGATGTATCGGTCTTGCCATTAATCAACGCCCATTCAAAGGTGATGCGCCTGCCCGTCTTTTGGATGTAATAGCGGCACGCAGTCATCAGTTCATCCAAGTTCCATTTTTTGTTGATGGGGAGCAATGCCCCACGTTCTGCATCTGTGGCGGCGTGTAGGCTAATCGCAAGGCGCACTTGCAAATCCTCATCGGCAAAACGGCGGATTTGTGGGGCAAGCCCAACCGTGCTGATGGTGATATGGCGTGCGCCGATATTCAGGTCGTCCATCAAACGGCGAACAGCTTTCATTGATTCATCATAATTATGAAATGGCTCACCCATGCCCATCAACACCACATTACTCAGGCGTTCCCCTTCGGCATGAAGCAATGATGCAAAGCGGATGGCTTGCTCAAAAATTTCATCAGATGATAAATGACGCGCAAATCCCATTTGCCCTGTCGCGCAGAATACACATCCCATCGCGCACCCCGCTTGTGTGGAAATACACGCGGTACGGCGGTCATCATCATAGGGCATTAAAACCGATTCAATCAGTTGACCATCTGGCAAGTGGTATAACCGTTTGGTCGTGCCATCATGACTTGTACCGTAATAATATGCACACTAGTCTGTGTCCCCGGAGATACACGGATGGGATGATGTCTGTATAGGCTCACGCTTTCACTGTAAGCATTTCTGTGTTTGCACGTGCGCGTACTATGCTGGGCTTTTTGGGTTCAATTTCGAACCTGTTGTTTAAACTGTGACAATGCATATCGCAAGCATCTTTTCCCTGGTTGGTTATTATACGTAAACATGGGCGTACAATATTGTCGTCAAACATGTACGTGTGTAGCTTGACACGTAAAATTTAAGCTGTAGGTTTTGTACACATTCAGTCAGCGTT
>JALONZ010000006.1 GCA_025454675.1 Anaerolineae bacterium
ATTCTTGCGGTCGTGTGGCATTTCCCAATGTTCGGGCGAGCGCCACAGGGCAGACAGCAGCAATTCACGCATGAAGATGAGTTCTTTCGGCAGGCGGTCATAGAGCTTAGAGAACAATTCTTCATGGAGCAGGAGTTCTTTGACCCATTGTTCGCGGTCAACGGACATGGCATCATAGAATTTATCTTCAGAGAAGTTCAAGCCGTCCCACATCAAATCCTCATAACGAGGCATCCAACCCAGTGGGCTTTCCAGTGCGCCGATTTTACCATTGGCACGGTCAACAATCCATTTCAAAATACGCATGTTTTCGCCAAACCCTGGCCAAACGAACTTGCCGTTGGCATCTTTTCTGAACCAGTTCACGCTGAAAATGCGTGGTGGGTTGGCAATATCGCGTCCAAATTGCAACCAGTGATTAAAATAACTGCCCATGTGATAACCCGCAAATGGGAGCATGGCGAAGGGGTCACGGCGGACTTGTCCCATACCACCCACAGCGGCGGCGGTCATTTCGCTACCCATCGTGGCGGCGATATACACACCATAATTCCAATTGAAGGCTTGATACACGAGAGGCACTGTATCGCTACGACGACCACCAAAGATGAATGCTTTGATGGGAACGCCTTCCGGATTTTCAAATTCAGAATCTACGACAGGGCATTGGGTGATGGGCGCGGTGAAGCGGGCATTCGGATGCGCGGCTTTTTTGCCATTATCGGGTGTCCAAGGATTCCCTTGCCAGTCGGTTAATTGTGCGGGGGGTTCATCGGTCATGCCTTCCCACCACACATCACCATCTGGTGTGAGTGCCACATTGGTGAAAATGGAATTTTTGGCGCAAGCAACCATCGCATTCGGATTCGACTTCATTGAAGTGCCGGGCGCAACACCAAAGAAACCAGCTTCGGGGTTAATGGCATACAGCTTGCCATCGGCACCGGGTTTAATCCATGCAATATCATCACCGACTGTCGTCACTTTCCAACCATCAAAGGCTTGGGGTGGCACAAGCATGGCAAAATTGGTCTTGCCACAGGCACTTGGGAATGCCGCCGCCACATAGGTCTTTTCGCCTTTGGGGTCTTCAACACCCAAAATCAGCATATGTTCGGCTAACCAGCCTTCATCATGTGCGGCATTAGAAGCAATACGAAGCGCCAAGCATTTCTTACCCAGCAACGCATTCCCGCCATACCCACTCCCATACGACCAAATGGCGCGTTCTTCTGGGAAATGAACAATATATTTGGTGTCTTTATTGCATGGCCAAGCCACATCTTTTTGACCGGGTTCCAATGGTGCGCCAACGGTGTGTACGCAAGGCACAAAATCACCATCTGTACCCAACACATCCAACACTTTAGAACCCATGCGGGTCATCATTTTCATGTTGGCAACCACATAAGCGGAATCGGTTACTTCAACACCGATCATGGCAATGGGCGACCCTAACGGACCCATACTAAATGGGATGACATACATCGTGCGACCACGCATACACCCATCAAACAATTTATCGAGTGTGGCGTGCATTTCTTTGGGATCCATCCAGTTATTGGTCGGACCCGCATCCGATTTGTTGACACTGCAAATGAAGGTGCGGTCTTCTACCCGTGCCACATCACTAGGGTCGGAGAACGCAAGGTAACTGTTGGGACGTTTTTGTTCATTTAATTTGATAAACGTGCCAGAATCTACCAATGTTTGACACATACGGTCATATTCTGCATCAGAACCATCTGCCCAGTAAACAGCATCTGGTTTACAGAGTGCCACCATGTCTTGAACCCATGCGCGGAGCTTTTCATGCTTGAGATTGCTTGGGAATTGCATATTTCCTCCAATTTTAGTGAGTTGTACCGCTATATTTATACACGGTTTTATTTGATATTCGCAAACTTAGTGAAGTTGGTTTATCATCTAAATAACCTAACCAACCTTACGCTATCACTATAACATGACAGCGTGATTTTATCTTGTGACAAAGTTCACAAAGTTTTCGTTCAATATGTCATATTTTCAGAAAAATGTCATGACAATTTTATGTGAGTTACGCACGACTGCCCAAATCGAAAACCTCTATCTGATAACATCCATTATCAGCAGTCTTGGCGAACATCTCAATCTTACCGAGAAAACCGCATTCGCACTTGAACTGGCACTTGATGAAGCCTTCACCAATATCTGTCATCATGCCTACCCCACCCTCACCAAAGGAGATATTTTGCTCACCGTTGCTAAATCGGATGAGCATCTCATCATCACATTCGCCGATTGGGGTATGCCATTTGAACGCAATAACCTGCCTCAATATAACAAAAATGCACCGATTGACCTGCGTGCGCGGGGGGGAATGGGCGTTCACCTCATCGAAAATATGATGGATAAAGCCGAATGGGTTCATGGTGATACCGATACCATCCCCAATCAACTCATCATGACCAAAAAACTCGAATTTTTGGGGGTTGGGGCGCAACGTACCACCACACGTCGCCAACTGAACGCTTTGCTCAGTGTTAGCCAAGTGATGGCAACCACCACCGACACCAATAAGTTACTCGAAGCTATCGTTACAGAAGTGCGCGATGTGATGGATGCCGAGCGTGGCACACTCTATTTGGTAGATGAAATCAATCACGAGTTATATTCAAAAGTGTTGCATGATGATAAATTGAGCGAAATTCGCCTCAAGTTGGGGGAAGGCATTGCGGGGCAAGTCGCACTCACAGGTGAAATTATCAACATCGAAGATGCACGCCATGACCCGCGCCTAAATACCATTTTCACCACGCAAGCGGGGATTGTCGTCCGTAATATGCTCACCGTCCCCATGCTCAATCATCATCAAGAGGTGATTGGTGTGCTTCAGATTATTAATAAGCGAGGCGAGCCATTCACCCAAAACGATGAAAAACTCTTGTCTGCGATGGCAACCCAAGCCGCCATTGGCATCGAAAATGCCAGACTATTGGCACAAGAAATTGCCCAGACCTTGTTCAATCAAGAATTAGAGACCGCCAAAAATATTCAACTCGGATTCTTACCCAGCCAAATCCCGCAATTATCTGGCTGGCAAATCGCGGTATATTGGTCGCCCATGCGCGAAGTGGCTGGCGATTTTTATGATTTTATCCGCACACCCGAAGGACGACTGGCTATTGTTGTGGCGGATGTGTCGGGTAAAGGCATCCCCGCCGCCTTATTTATGGCGCTCAGTGTTACCATTTTGCGCTTCGCATTAGAACTGAATCTATCCCCGCGTGAACTGCTCCATCGTGCCAATCTGACTATGAATAATTATCAACAATCGAGCATGTTCACAACCGCTTTTGTGGGATATTTAGACGAAAAAACAGGGGGGATGGTTTATGCTTCGGCAGGGCATTTGCCCCCGATTCATTATCATTATCGAACTCAAAAATGCACACGCTTATCTATTCATGGGGTGGCTATGGGCGTTTTTCCAAATGCCACTTTTGACGAATCCACCACAAACATCGAAATTGGCGATATTTTGGCATTTTATACCGATGGTATCACCGAAACAATTAATGATGCCGATGAAGAATTTGGTGAGGAACGCTTAGTAGCTATTTTGCAAGCATTGGCAGATGAATCCGCAGAAACCATCGCCCAAGCGGTGAAATCTGCGGTCATTCAATTTGCCAAAGAACAAGGTTCATTTGATGATGAAACCCTCATCATCCTCAAACGTACCCCCTAATGCACCATCGCAGGCAACATCACCACCGCCCGCGCCATCTGACCCACCACAGGGTCTAATTTGCCATTATTCGGCAACACCACATACAACCGTGCGCCATACGCTTCCATGCCATTCACCAAATCGGTGCGCGGTGTGCCGACCATCCCATCAGTGAAAATCAACACCCTATCCACACGCGGCGAAATTTCTAACAAATGGTTGAACACACAATTAATATCTGTGCCACCCGTACCCGACACCTGCCCCTCTTTGATTTCGGCATATTTCATCGGATGCACCACCGTCGAAAATTGATACAATTCGGCTTGTTTACGCGCCAAATAGGGACGAAGCAAATACATACATTGCGCCAAAATATAATTCATTGACCCCGATACATCTAAATATACAAATGCACGACTGGGGCGATGTGGCGCACGCGCCCGTATTGTGGTTGGTTGCGCCCATAAGGTTTCGGGTGCGCCCAGTGCTTGACGGGCATACATCATGCGGTCTCCGTTTGCATTCGGAATAACCCCATTCCCACCAATGACAGCGATGGGCTGGCGGATAGTGCGTTCTTCGCGCCCATGACGTTTGCTCAGGGTCTTTTGCAACACCACCGAAAACGCCCGCCGTACATCTTCACTGGCTTCGGTGGGTTCAAATTTGTTGCGCCGATTAATCCCCCCGCCAGACCGTAGCATACCGGGTACATATTTCCAATCCTTAGTCACTTCTTGCATCATTTCTTTGATGAGCGGGTCGTGTATCGGGTCGCCCTCATAATCCCCCAATAACATCGGTTGCCCTGATGCAGGGATTTTATCGGCATGGCGCAATAACAATGCCAATACATCTTCATACATCGGCAATCTTGGCGTACTCAAAAGTCGCCCACGCCGTTTGGGATAGAGTCGCATCAACATTTCTGTCACACCATCAGGCATCCCTTCCGGATACACAGGCTCATCGGGCCACCCCACTGGCGGACGCAACAGGCAGTGGGGAAATTGGTCGGGGGGGTTAATCGCATCAAAAAATCCCATATATTCTGGCTGAGAAAATTGTGCCATCAAGCCCGCATTGATAATCGCATCAAACGCGATATTTTGCACCGGTGTCATGCGCGGGTGCATCCGTGTGTGTGCCAACAACACATGCCATAATTCGTGCATGACGAGCAAAAAGAGATGCTCATCACGCGGGCAATTTTTTTCCACAAAATCGGGATTGATGAGCAATCTGGGGCGACGTTTACACTCCACCGCCGCCGTTGGCACACCGCGCGATACTTCAATCCCTGCCAAACGACATAATGTCTCCATCTCAAACCGCGCAGAAGGCAAACAGCGCGTGAGCCGATTTTTGAGGATTGTCGCTTCTGATTGTGTGATTTGTCTTATGCTCATCGGAATCCCTCTTTTCAGTTATGTTATATCACACCAGTTGCCATCGCTAATGCCACTAAACGCGGGTCATCCGTCACAATTGCCCGATTCAAATAATGCTGATTAAACATCATCGGAGAAGTGCCAATCAACACCTGTGTGCGGGCGCGTCCCAAAATATTCAGCACCAACACCATATCAATCGCCCGCAAAATTTTCACCGCAGGTTTGGGTGGTTCTTCTTTTTTCTCTGAATCGTCATCATCATCAAAAATATCTTTCTTCGGCATCACATTTGGCGCATTCAGTTGCTTGATGAGCGCCTCATTTTCCATCGGATACACCATCGCCGCCCCTTTGAACGCATATTTCTCCCATGCGTTATCCAACAAGGCTTGGATGGCTTTCACATCATCCCCGCCTTGCTCCAATTTGCGGACGACTAACCGACTATCGCTATTTTCTGCGTTCACATCATGCGCCAATAACCGATAAAACGGGTCGCCTAAGCCTTTTAACTCAAATCGGATTGCCAACCCTCGCAAGGGCAATAAGGCATATTCCATCGTATCGCGGGTCGGCAATGACCGAAATGGCGATGGTGGTGGTGTGGGTACGGGTGGGTTATTATTGCCTGTGTTACCTGCCCCACCCCCAAATCGGCTACCACTTGGCGTTCCTCCAGAATTATTATTTCCCCCGCCCCCAAATGCAGGACGTGACCCAAATGAACTGGACGACCCGCCTTGATTTGGCGGGTTATTCGGCGGATTCCCCGCAGGCGGGGTGGCAGGCTTTGAATTAAACCGCCCAAACGGTGTTCCACCACTGCTGGAAGGTGTGTTGTTTGTGCTTTCTGGCTTATTATTTTGGTCGCTCATTTTAGTGTTTCCTCATAAATCCCGAATAATTTCAGGTCTTCTTGGAATTGTTGCAACGCATCTACCCAACTGTTAGTACGCCACCAATTGGGGAATCCGTGTAATAAATAATTGCGTTCTAGGCGGAATATGGGGCTTTCCTCGCGCCCAATCTGATTATCAATCCACCCCTTAATTTCGTTCCAAATCGCCGCATCCGGTGAATTTTGGGCGAATGTGGCTTGTGCAAAGCGTGGTGTAATCACGTTATTCGCCAATTGTGCCAAGGGTTCAAATGCCGATGGGTCTAAATCCCGTTTGGCATGAAATGCCATGAACATCGCCACCGCCAAACTCATTTGACGTGGGTCAGAGTTTTCGGCACTTAGGGTTTGGGTGATAATCCGCGACAAATCGCTATCGCTCAGTCCTTCCTCATCCGCCAATGCCACCCGTCGCGCCATATCATATTCGCTCAACACTTTGCGCCATTTGTCATCTTCCAAATATTGCGCCAATTCCCATGCTTGTTTATGCAAGGCAATCAGTTTCACATGCGAGGGTGGCACTTCGTTGGCTGTTTGAGGCATCCCATATAACAACGCCAATTCTGCGCTATCTTGTGGGTCTACATCCTCCCCTTCCAACACCATCCGCGCCGCATGAACCGCCACCACGCTCCGCGCCAACATCCGCGCACGGCGTGGACTTTGCGCCAATTGTGCTTGTTCCAACAAATCCATCAGGCTCACAATGTAATCGCCCAACCAAACCGCAAAACTCGCCTCAATTTCTGGCACAAGCAATGCCACCTCTTCCACCATCTCCGCCAAACCAATATCAAAATGCTCTGGCGCATCTTCCTCGTCCCACGCCACCACTTTGCGCCGTTCCTCTTTGGTCAGGTTGCTCCAATTTGGCACCATCACCACAAAGGGGAAGCGGTCTGTCAGCGCGGGGTCTAATGGCTCAGACCCCAAATAATATGCCCCACTGCTATTGAGTAAATTCGGGTCTTCTGGCGCTGGCGGGTTCATCGCCGACCACCGATGCCGTAATTTTTCTAATTTAATCCCCACTACCCGCCGTTCATGCACAATCGGATATAATTTATTTTGCAGGTCTGGTCTGCACCGAGAAATTTCATCAAAAAAGACAAATCCCGCATCCCAAATGGTACTTGGTGTCGGGTAAAATTTAAGTGTTTCAGTCTCTTTATCTGGAAGCGGAAGCCCAACTAAGTCATCATAACTGATGAGCGCGGCGTTATAGTGTCGCATCGGCAAACTGAGCGCCATTGCCAAGCGTTCCACCACTAACGATTTGGCTGTACCATGCGGTCCTACCAATAATAACGGCGATTCAATAGCCAGTGCCGCCAATAAGATAGGGTCTAAGTGTGACCACCCTTGTACATTCAACGCCGTTGTAATAGCACGGCGCGTTTGGGTGATGTCGAGCGAGGTTTGGTTATCTAGCATGTTATTGCGCTCCACTCTATAACGCTGGTAAAATGATGTGTAAATTGTGAGTGATTCACAAACTTTCACAATTCACTCAATATACACAAATTGTACGAGGTTTTACACAAAATGGCAATGGGTTTTATATGTATCTTGTGTAAATTGTGAAAATCTCTCATAATTAAAAAAGGTAAATGTTTTCGTTGTGAAAAGGATGAGCTAGGGCAATCACATTATGGTCATCAAACAGCCCATATCACCAAACGGGCAACTGAATATCGCAGAATTAAACCTGCCTCCATTGAATCAAGATGATGGAGCAATTCGGCGTTCTCATGACCTATTAGAATTATTAGGCGAATGGCATTTGTCATCCGATACGCATATCGCCGCCCAGTTATCCCCCTATTTTCAGCATCCAAATTTCAAAATAGAATTGGTTAAAAATCAATTTGGCGAGCGTGTTGGCGATTTATGTCATTTAGCGACCACTTATTTAACCTCACAAAAATCAAAATCAGCTAACCCACGCACCATCCGCGCCGAGCATTTACGCAAATGTTATTATTTGGCATATACCAACCGCGAAGCCTTATTATTCATCCTTGCCATGCGATTGGTCAGTTTGGGCGATATAGATACCTTCACCACCGAAGAACGACACCAATGGGCAAATGATAATTTAAGCCATTATTTGCCGGTATTTGAATTGCTGGGACTCAAAAATTATGCCCAAGCCTTGCGTGATGTCAGTTTGCGCCTCACGGATAAAGCCTTATATGAATCATTAGAGAAAAAAATCGAAACTTATTATGCCGATTATCAGCAAATATTCTTAAATTTCCAAAGGGATATAAATACCTTATTCGCCAGTCATAATATCCCCGAATGTCGCATCAAACCGCAAGAATTATCACCTGCCAATTTATATGCCTTTGACCAAGAATCGAATAACACCCCCACATTACCAACCCATCTGATAATAGATATGTTATTTGATTGTGAACCCGATTGTTATCAGGCATTAGGGGCATTACATCATCAATTTATGCCCATAAAACCGGTGATAGATGGCTTGGCGTACCCTCGTTATAACGGTTATCGTGCCTTATCTACCACCTTACAAATCGCGCCTAATGTGCAAGTGACCGTACTCATCCGTACCCATGAAGCCGAGCGCATGAATACACATGGCATTTTGGCAAAGGCACAAACGGGTAATTTGACGCGCAATGTGTGGTGGCATACCCCACATCAAACCTTAACGCAAAAAATTAGCAAACCTACCGACCCCATAGGTGTATTTACACCTGATGGACGTTGGATTTATCCCTTACCACAAGGTTTCACGGTGCTGGATTTTGCGTTTCGCGTTCATTCGGAATTAGGGGCGTATGCGCGGGCTTTTTGGGTGAATGGCAAAAATGCGGTGCATCACCACACCCTACATCATACCGATTTAGTCGAAATTGAATTTGACCGCAACACACCCCATATCACCAGTGATTGGTTATCATCGGCGTATTCTGCAAAAACACGCCGTCATATCAAATCATTCTTAAAACGTCACGCCCCACCCCAAACATTAGAAATCCCCATCCATTCAACCGGGCGGGAACGTCTGGAAATGGTGTTAGAGCGCGAAATGGGTGTCTATCGGTTGCGTTTTTCATCTGAACAATTAGAGGCAAAACTCAGCCGATGGGCGGCGGCACACAATTATGCCGATGTATATGGCATTTATCAGGCGATTGAATTGGGTACGATTAGCGCCGATGAAGTTGTATGCACGCTGATTGAAGAAGAATTAACACCGCATATCGTCCGCACCGATGGCAAACGGGTTAATCATGCGCGGATTCGGTTATGTCGGTGTTGGATGATGGCAGAAGAATCGGTCAAATGGACACTCAATTCGCGCATCACCATTAATACACCCATCGTTGGGCGCATGGTCGGCAAAGATAAACCCCTGATGATGGTACATCGTGCCGATTGCCTGAATGCACCCGACCCTGAAGATGCCATCAAATTACGCTGGCAAAAACCGAGCATTACCCACGAATCGGCAGAAGTCATTATTCACGCGCCGTTCCGATTCGGCATCCCCAGCCTAATTTTACATAAACTCGAAGCCCGCCAAAAAACCGATTCAAAAGATGGGCTGGTGTTGCATCGGTATTTCACCGAGACGAATGCCTATCAAACCACCATCACTTGCACTGTTTCATCAGCCAATATAGACCATATCAAAGGGCTAGAGGACGATTTACAAAATCTACAGGCGCGGGGCGATATTTTTGATTATTCATTTTGGGGCTTATTTCATAGCGACCAAATTCAATTGGCGGGCAAATTTGATAAACGCCAACATAACCCATATACCCTCAAACAAATCCGCGACCAAGCCATGTTCTTTGGACGCGATGAAGAAATTAAGCGTGTTTTGGAATACCTGCGCGAAGGGGAGACCTTCATCGTGCTATATGGTCAAAAGCGCATCGGCAAAACATCCCTCATGGAACATTTGGCGGGGCATCTCATCCCCAAAACCACCCATGCCGATATGATTCCTATCTTTTTTGATGCCCTCAGTTTAGCGCCATTCAACACAACAACATTATTGCGTGGCTTGATAGAGACCGCAACACCCCATATCACACGCATCATCAAACGGGCAACACTCCCCACCGAGTTAAGATTGCGCCCGCATGAACTCCATCAAAACCCATTCACCTATTTCGCCGATTGGGTCAAACGGGTCGAAAAACGCTTAGGCAATAAACGCCTCTTATTCATGATTGATGAATTTACCCGTGCCGAAGAAGAATTTCGGCGTGGCAATGTGGATGAATCCTTCTTTAGTGGGTTGCAATGGCTGGCAGGAAATCAGCATATCGGCTTTTTTATTTGTGTCCATGACCATATTTATCGGCATAACACCCAAAGTTGGGGTTTTCTGCAACGCGGTCATCCGCTATATTTACGCACGCTCGATAAACAAGCCGCCAAAAAACTCATTCAATTGCCGTTACAATCGTTATATCAATTCGATGACGGTGTTGTAGATGAAATTGTGGATTTGACCAATGGACACCCCTATTTCATTCAAGCCATTTGTTTGGAATTGAGCGTGCATATGTCCAAACAAGATACCCATCGCATTCGGCGCGATGATTTGCAAGTGGCAACTGCCATTGTGTTGCACAACGGTGAACATTATTTCAATCATTTTCATAATCGGATAGACGCATTGACTAATAACGTCTTAAAATGTGTGGCGCTCCTCGCCAATGATGAGGATAACCAATGGGTACAACGCGACCAAATTCAAGAAACCGCCCTAGAATGGCAACTCGGAACACGCATCAACATCTCCGAAAGCATTGGCACACTCTATCAGGCGGGCATCATTGAAGCCCAAAAGATGAATACCAAAGTTGCTTATCGCATCCCCATTAAGCTATTCCAGTTTTGGTTGCGACAAGGCACACATCCTTTGATTAAATCCGATATTCAAAGACACTAACGAAGGAACGCTGTTATGAACACCTCACAAAATCCTTATTCACGCTTATTGCACTTATTTGATGCTGACCATTTTTATGGGCGTACTGATGAAATTATCGTCATTCTACAAGTCATCACCGCGCCCCACCCCACCAGCCAAGCCATTTATGGTAGCCGAACCATTGGCAAAACGGCATTGCTCAATTATATAAAAGACCCCAACGGCGCATTATATACCTACCGAGATTTTCTCTATAGCGCCTATCATGTCGGTGGTGGTCGCTATTTGCATTTTGTGTATATCAATCTCAATTTGTTCACACAAGGCGATGAACTCTTTTTTATCCTCGTGACCAGTTTAGAAAATAGCCTAGATGATGATAATTCGCCTGTATCCGAGTTTGAATTCGCATCCTATCATAACCACATGACCAAGCAAGAACTCCATACCATCCTGCGCGATACCTTGCGCCGATTAGATGAAATGGGGGTGCGTGTGGTGTTCATGTTGGATGATTTCGATACGGCTGTCATGGTATTGACCATTGAAGATGACCACTTGCTCCGCACCATTGCCGATATTGCCCCGTTTATCATCGCCACAGAAAGACCCATCCCAGAATTGCGCCCCGATATTGTCGAGGCATCGCCACTACTTGGCATTTTACGCCCCAGTGCATTAGGCTTGCTATCTGCCGATTCTGCAAAATCTCTCATCAGGCAACCCGCCCAAAATAGCGGTATCTTTATATCTGATAATGAAGTTGCATTCCTGATGAATATTGGTGGCAAACATCCCTTTCTATTGTTATCGGTGTGCGAATTTTATTTCAATATGCGTCGTGATTATCCCGATTTGCCCAAACTACTATCCAATCAAGATAATTGGGGCAATATTCGCAATCAGTTTATCAGTCGGTTGCTCAATTTGTCGCATATCAAAACGGTGTTGCAACGCACATGGACAACCCTATCATCCGACGAACAACGGGTTTTATTATATATTGCCGATGAAAATGATACCCCCCAAACACCTGACACCGTTTTAATCGCAGGGCGTTTGTTGAATAAAGCCTTAGCTGAACTCGATTTTCAATATGGTGTCTATCGCATTTCAGGCGAGTTATTACAAGAATATCTCAATCGGTATACCACCAAACCACCCACACAACCGAAAACATCCACCGCAACCATGCTAACAGCAAATGCCAAGCGATTGATTCAAACACTCTCACCCATAGACCGCAATGTGTTTCGCTATTTGGTCAAAAACCCAAATCGGGTATGCACCTTTGAGGAATTACTCGATGCCGTGTGGACAGATACTGATAAATCAAAACGTGCCTTAGAAGCCTCTATTCATCGGTTACGCCGTCATTTAACCGATGGTCAAGAAATCCAAAATATTCGCGGACGCGGTTATAAATATATTGCCAATCCCAATATCCAACCCGCCAAAATAACCGATTAACCTCGTTAAAAAATCGTATAAGGGCGCAACATATTGCGCCCTTACATCTCATTCATTTTATGATTGAAAACCAACCAACTCCATCTCTAGCCCACCATCCAACACCGTAAAGTCGAGGATGTCATAATTCATCGTGCCGACAATCGTCCGCGCATACGTATTTATTGCATGTGCAAACGCAGTTAGCAAGTGTTGGCGAATTGCATCGGCATAAGCAGTAGACGGTGCGCCATTGCTGGTGTTGGTGATACTTGTCACCGTCCAGCGCATGGTGCTGGTTGCCCCTGCGGGGTTGAGGGTGATTTCGGCAATCCCCGATTCGCCATTCACAACCACCGCAATCCGCAATTTATCAGACGCAACAAAATCGGTCACAATATAATTCCACCCATTCGGTGTGCCGTTGGTTTGCAAATGATAAAGTAATTCTTGTTCGGTCATCAACGGTTGGAACGATACATACGCCGTCACCAAATTCGATGAGACGGTAATCGGTTGGGCATCCAACACCGCATTCAAATTGGTACTCAGGGTTTTACTCCCCCCAGCGACACCCGTCACATCCACAGTCAATGTGCATATGCTATCGGCGCTAATCGTGCCACCCGATAAGCTAATCACACTGCTACCCGCAGTCGGTGCGAATGTCCCACCGGCACATGGATTGACGACATTCGGCGGGGTCGCAACCACCAACCCCGTCGGCAAATTCAGCGTAAAACCGACATTCGTCAATTCGCCAAGCCCTGAATTATCAATCACGATGCTCATTTGCGTGCTGGTATTGATGCCAATTTGGGCTTGCGCGGTACTTAACGCCACATCAGGCGCGGCATTCACAAAAAAGGTTGCCCCGCCCACAAAATCGCTGATGCTGGGGGTGGTATTATGGTCGAAGAAGGCGCTAATCCTATCCAGATTCGTATCTTTTATCGTGTTCGGAATCGTCTGCCACTGCGAACCACTCCACCACCACAAATCATATGCGCCTTCACTACCACCATCTGCATATTGCACAACCACTTCAAGACCAGTTATCTCGCTAGGGTTTTGTGAGCCAATTGTGGCATGAACAACAGGGGAACGCAAACTCGATGCAATCGGACCAGGGTGTGGATTTTCGGAGAGCTGAATAGCACTCATCGCCAAATCAACCGTACCATACTTCGTCAATGTCATACCTACTGTGCCTAAATCACCAACTGATTCGGGACCAGTACCGACAAAACGTTGTGACTGATGATTGACAAATACCAATCCGGGCATCCCCACTTGCATCGTGCGTGTTGCCTTATAAACAACACCGCTATGGTCAGTAATTCGCGCCTCAACAATAGCTGTCTCTGGGGAAGCTGGGGTATCGTACATAAACGAAGCATTTCCATACATATCTGTCAATGCAAAATTCACGCTAAGTGTTCCAGCCCCGTGAATAATGGCAAAATCAACCCGCTCGCCTGCTGGCAGGGGCAACCCATTAATACCCGTTATCGTTGCAGTAAATGAACCAGAATTATTGGTGGGTAGCTGGGATGTATACCCTGTAAATTCGATTTTGCCAACGGGAATTGTGGGAACAACAGGTACTGTCTCAGGATTATCAATGGGTTGCACCAACAGCACCGATGTGAGGGGCAACACCCCATTCACCGTAATATTAGACCCGCTCACCGTCCAGCCAGTAGCATTATTTACCCCATTATCGGGCAAAATATCATAAAATGTGCCTGTACACGCCGCTGGCAAGGGCAAATCGCCATTGTTGCTGATATTGCGCGTGTTGTTCAAATCGCGGTTGAACAAAGCAATCGCGCATGTGCCTGCTGTCGCATCAAACCGCGCATAACCATAGGTCTGCAAATCATCCCGAATGGCGATTGTCCACAAATCGCCCGTCCGCAAAACCGGATAATTGCGCCTTGCCAACCCCAATGTGCGATAATAATTTTGCAAGTCAAAGTTTGGCAATCCAACCGGTAAATTGCCATCCGCGCTATCGAATTGATAATCGTCATAACCCCACACCATCGGATGACGGTTATATGGGTCATCTTGCATAATGCCACCCACTTCTTTCCCCGCGCCCCAATTGGCATAGCCACCATAATCCCGCGCTCCAAGCCCCACCTCATCCCCATAATAAACAGTCGGCGCACCCGGATAAGTGAATTGCAACGCCGCCATCATTCGCATTTTGAGTAAGGCTTGATTCAAATCATTTGACCGCTCCCGCAAAACAAATAACGGACGGTTTGTATCATGCGACCCCATCAAATTCATCATCGCATACCATGCAGGCGCGGGGTAATCTTCCCGAATCGAATTGAGGACATAATCAAATTGTGATGGCGTGAGGTAGTGCATGGTTTGGTCGCCATTACTATCATTATCCGTCCACGCGCTATTGACAAGGAAACCCAACACCGCCTTGCGATACCGATAATTCATGGTCGCATCCATTTGGTCGCCATAAAGCCATGGGGTCGCCTCAAACCACACTTCGCTATAAAGCGGTCCATTCAGCCCGTCATTATTTTTGACCTGATTGCGGAATTGCACCCAAAAATCATGCGGGATTTCATCCGCCACATCAAACCGCCAGCCATCCGCGCCGAGCGCGTACCATTGTTGAATGACAGCTAAACTGCTCCCCACACCGTTATCACCATCATTATCCACATCAAACACATAATCGCGCACCGAATTGTTGGCTTGCCAATCAATCAAATTCGGCAACGTATCATATCCCCACCACGATTCATACCGTTTACCCTCATAACACGGACCCGTAAACGGTGCGCCTAAAAATTGATAGAAGGTAGCAAATGGGGATGATGCCGCTTCACATGCACCACTGCCATCATTGCCCAAACTGGGTCCCCCCGCCGCATTCCAACGGTTATAACGGTCAAAATAGCGCGAATCCGACCCTGTATGATTAAACACACCATCCAAAATAATTTTAATTCCACGCGCTTCGGCTTCTGCATTGAAGGCTTCAAATAAGGCATTATCCCCATAGCGCGGATTCAGATTCAGATAATCGGTTGTATCATAGCCATGATTTGAGGGCGCATTAAAAATCGGATTAAAATAAATCGCGGTCACGCCCAACGATTGCAGATAATCCAATTCATCCATCACCCCTTGCAAATCGCCCCCAAAAAAATCCCGACTCCATTGATTTGTCACCCGTGCATCTTCTGGTGCTTCATGCCAAATGGCGTGCAAGGTGGTCGGATTGCCATACACATCCCCATAAACCCATTGGTCGTTGGTATTATCCCCATTCCGAAAGCGGTCGGGCATAATTTGATAAATCGTTGCATTTTCTGCCCATGAATCCAAATAATTGGTATAGGCAGACGCATTATATACCGTGATATTGAATGAATT
The DNA here is from genome assembly GCA_025454675.1 of Anaerolineae bacterium. Classification (GTDB taxonomy): domain Bacteria; phylum Chloroflexota; class Anaerolineae; order Aggregatilineales; family Phototrophicaceae. The sequence goes on from JALONZ010000006.1 coordinate 15,804, forward strand.
ATTCAACACCGCGCTATTATTTTCATCTACCATAATCCCGACACCATTTTCAAACCGGTCTTCATGGTCATAACTATTATGCGCGTGGTCATCCACATACCAATCGCTATCTGAACCGTCTACCAGTTGAAATTTATAATATAAAACGCGCGGGGATGCGGTTGCGCTGGCGGGAATATTTGCAAACCACAAATCACACGATGTATCGGGACCAGGGATGGATGGACAATCCACATTACTTTGATAAGCTAGGGGCAAAATCAAATCACCACCGTGTGCATTCCACACATACACATTCGCCGATGTCAAATCGAATGACCGCACGCGAATCCGAATCGTAATCGCCGTATTTAATGGCACAGCCCCAAACGGGTTGCGATATGTTATATCGCGCGTATTATGAAAAATATCTGCCCATTCAACGGTATTCGGTGAAGCATAAGTCGTTGGAATAGATACCGCCAACAAAATCCATATCACTGCCAAATAAAACCACATTCTTAAAAAAGGTCGTCTCATAAAATTACCTCAATAAACTCGATTTCCATCAAAAAACATTAACGGCATATTATGGGTTTATACCGCAAATCCGTCAAAAAGGTTATGGAAAATACACAAATCAAAACGAACCTATAACGAATAGTTGGCAAAAAAAGATATTTGAAATTTTTGGATTGGTACTTTCGTTACAAAATAGACACATATATTTTTCATTAGCGCAAATTTATGGCAAAATAGACCATTATCTCATTCAACGTTTAAGGAAATTGACTTGTGGAAGAACTCATCAAAATCATCATACTAGGCATCATCGAAGGCATCACCGAATTTTTACCTATCTCTTCTACAGGGCATCTTATCGTTTTCACCCGACTTCTTAATTCAGAAATGGGACGGTTAGGTGGTACATTTGAGATATTCATTCAACTCGGTGCGGTGATTGCAGTGGCTATTTATTATTTTAGTGATATTCGCAAACAGGTGATGACAGTACACAAAGACCCATCCGTTCAACGGTTGTGGCTAAATATTATCATTGCCGCCATTCCTGCCGCTATTTTGGGATTTTTATTGCGCGATTTCATCAAAGCAACTTTTTTTAACCCACTCACCATCGCCATCACCCTCATCATCGGCGGGGTTCTCTTTATCCTTTTAGAACGCAACCCGCGCCCCCTCCCCACAGACCAAACCCTGACCAGCATCACGCCCAAACAAGCGGGGATTATTGGACTTTTTCAGGCATTAGCACTCATCCCAGGTGTATCACGGTCTGGCGCGACGATTATCGGCGGGTTATTGAACGGAATTAATCGTTCTGTCATCACCCACTTTTCATTTTATCTGGCAATCCCTATCTTGGGGGGTGCAACCATTTTAGATTTGATATTCAGTTTGGATGAGCTACGCGGCAATGAC
>JALONZ010000229.1 GCA_025454675.1 Anaerolineae bacterium
TCATTGACAGAGGGGCAAGCAATCCCCCCCGAAAAAATCCACATGGGGTATTGGTACGCCGAAACAGGCAAATTGGAGATATTCGATTATGATAGCACCCAATTCAATTATGCCGAAACCATTTTGCGCCGTATGATTGCCGATATTCAATCGCGCACCACTTTTGAACTGACTGATAATACCCGCCATTGCGGATTTTGCACCTATCGTTCCTTATGTGGACGGGGCAAGGCGGCGAAAGGTCTGGATGAGATGGATGTGGTGCTGGATATTGATGAGACATTCGATTTGGATTGGGAAGCGTTGTAACAGTGGCTGACATACGCACCTCAAGGTGCTAGTCAGCCATTACACTGCATGTAAGGGCTGACTAACGAAGTGTATGTCCGCCCCTATACAAATGACCTATTTGCACATTTTTGATTTCCGCATACACTGAATATAACAATCTATTTCATCGAAGGATACTCTGTATGCGCTTAAAATTGATTTGGGTTAGTCTGTTAGTCTGTTTGCTTTTGGGGATAGGGGTTTTGGGGTCATCAGCACAAGATAGAGAAGATAACCGTCCGTATGTAACCTTTGTGGCGGGGAATCGGAGTGACAACCTGATTTATTACACGCCCGATTTGCCCGATTATCCGCGCCTCATCCGCATTATTGAAGAATCCATCCGCACATTCGATACCCTAACACCATCGCCGTGGAATATTCAGATTGTGGCGGTGTTCATGGGTGTCGAAATTACCAATACAGCGGTGGTTGGGACTTTATCCGACCCATCCACGACGTATGTCACACGGCGCGAACCGCGTAATTTATTTGACCCGCAGGTATGTTATTTGCGTATGTTTAAGAATTGGGATAGCGAGGAATATCTTCAATCACAAGTGGCAAGAACACTGTTTTTATGCGCCCAAATCAAATTAACGGGGTCAGAAGGACTGGTGACGGATGTCAGTAATGTGTGGTCATATAGTGCAGTGCGTGAATGGGCATCCTATAAAGTGTATCCCAAAGAATTCCCAAAACCACATCATGCCATCTTTGACCATCGGCGCGACTTGATGACAGCGCGGCTTGAAAATTTTTATTTTTGGATGTTCGCCGAATCATCATTAGGCTATGGGAGCGCCCAAAATGTCATCGCAGAGATGATAAACGGTTATACCAATTTCCCCGCCACCTATGGCAATAGCCAAACCGATGTGTTGCATAATTGGGCAAAAATATTGATTAGCTACAAATTGCCACTCGCGCCCACCCTGCCATTGGGTGATATTAGCCTCAATGCGGGCAAAGGCGGGTCTACGGTGGTGAATTTGCTACCGCGTTCTGCCGATTACCGCGCCTTAGCCGATTTTCAGGTGGAGGCGGGGAATGTGGCGTTCATCAAAGTGGGCAACCTGACCAATGGCAATTATGGTGTGAGCATCCGCTTGGGCGGGGTATTCAAACGGTTATCCGAGGGAGATGTGTTCCAATTCTGCCCCAATCAGCCATATGATTTGTTGGTTTTGAGTCGCGGTGTTGGCACAAAAGGCTCGCGTGTGCCATTGACGGTTGAATGGGGGCAAGTAGAAAGCAGTAAACCCTGCAAACCCAAAGAAGAAGTGCCAAATGTCAATAACCCCAATCAATGTATTGTCGGCAGATGGCAAGTGACCAGCTCGCCTTTCGACCAAATGAATCGTGCAGGGGCAACTGTGGATACCACTCGATTTATATTCATCATCAGCGCCAATGGCACATTCACAGGCAATTATGATGTGACGGCAAATGATACAGGCAATATTCTGCATGTGAATATGCCATTCACGGGGACATATGCGATTAGTCGGGCTACGACTGAAAATAATGATACACGCTATAATGTGACCGCGTTCACATGGACAATGCAACCGGGCGGGCGCGTGACGTTCACCGCCACAAACGGGGCAGTCACCGACTTGACCAAACAATATTATGCCGATACCAATTTCACCCCGTGGGGTCCGAATCGGGTGTTGACGTGTACAGATACCACCCTATCGTGGACATCTTCACAAGGCATTGGCGATTTTACCCTAACGCGACTGCCAGAGGCATAACAGGGTGCTATAAAGGCGGTAGCGGTGGCGTATATTCGTCCTCAAACTGAACCGTAATGCAACTCAACTGCCACGAATTTCGTATTATGGTGTTATTACCACTAGGTGATAACACCATTTTTATTTTTTTGCATAGAGGAGAAAATATGACCACTTATACCAAAGACCAAATTATTGCCGAACTCCGCAAAATACACCAATTTGTCCGTCAAACGGTAAGCGATATGCCCGAAGCGAATTTATTCGCTGGCACAGCCGAAAACTGGTCGCCTGCCGATTACCTCAAACACCTGATTATCGCCAATAAACCCTTTGCCAAAGGCTTACTCATGCCCCGCGAACAGATGGAATCGCTGTTTGGCAAAAGCGAGACAGGTTCAATGACGTATGAAGAATTAGTGGCGATTTATCAAAAGCTGATTGCAGAGGGGTTGCGGGCAGAACTTGCGCCTAGCATCACACCCGTCAGTTATCGGATGCCAGAAGGTGTGACGGATGTCAAAACGTATCTGCTTGAAACATGGGATGATGCCAATAGGCGCATCGAAACGGCGCTAGAAGGCTGGTCGGAGGCTGACCTCGATGTGTATAAAATTCCGCATCCCGCCATTGGGGTGATTACCGTGCGCGAGATGTTGTATTTCACCATGTATCATAATGGGCTACACGGGGATGATATTGCGCGGGGTGCGTGAAATTACCCTTCAAATAGGCTCAATTGCCGTCCTGCCGATGGGGTGAGTTGGACGGCGATATTTTTATAGGCGAGCATTTCTTGGGCGGGGGTACGGTCGCCGTTATTGCTGATGCGTCGCGGTGCGGATAAATAGGTGATCTCAAAACCTGCGCCCTCATATAATTTTATCATGCGCGGGGTCGCCTGATTCGATACCACCATCGGATTCTTATAATCGGATAACCATGATACTAATCGGCGTTGGTCATCCCATGTAAAATCTTCTTTGGCATAACTGGTAAATGGCACATCATACGGCGGGTCTATATACAAAAAATCATCATCGGCAATCTGTAACGATGCAAAATCGCCACAGGTGAATTGCCAACGTGCAAAAACAGGTTTGTAACCTGCAAATTCGGCTTCGGTCATATAGGGAATATGTTTATATGCCCCAAACGGCACGTTAAACAAGCCTTTGCGATTAAATCGGCATAAGCCATTATAGCAAGTACGATTGAGATAATAAAATAAGACCGCCGATTCTGCGGTTTTGGCGTTATTTTGGCGGATGGCATTGTTCAATTGGTCGCGCTTGGCATAAAAAGTGGCTTCATCATTATCCGCTTGCGACAACCCAATATGAGGAATCCCTTTTTGCATCCACTGATATAAATTAATCAGATGCGGGTTAATATCATTCAGGAGCGCCCGCGCAGGGTTTAGACTCAATGCCACACCCAAACCGCCACAAAATGGCTCAACGAGGCGCAAATGTGAATACGGTTGCCAAAGTGGGGCAAGATGCGGGATGAGCCACCGCTTGCCCCCTGCCCATTTGAGTGGTGGCGTGTGCATTTTATCCCTAATTCATGCCCCCTGCTTCAATCGAGATGCGTGCCAGTTCACTATAAACTGTCCGCCATGCCGCTTCCACATCTGCCGTAAAGCCGTCTTTTAATTGGGTTTTGATGGCATACAACAATGCCTCGCCCACCACCTGATAATGCTCGGCTTTCACCCCATACCCCACATGTCGCCGCCCCAGTTCACTCACGGCATCATTCAACAAATTGGGTTTGCGAAGCGCACTCACCGCCGTACCCACCATCTGCATCAACTTAACCGCTTGGGCATCCATATCCCCCTTAAAAAGGGGTTTTAGGGTGGGGTCAATTTCAAACAGGCGGTCATAAAACAATTTGCCCGCGCGGTGGGCATTAGAGGCAAAGGTCAAATAAGTATTTTGGACAATCACGATTTGATTTGGGTCGAACATATACATATCCCCTTTCCATTGTGAATGAGTTTAGTCTATCATAAAATTCCCCATTATGATAGAATATGCGCCCTTGTTCGTGTGATTACCAGAGGAGCATCTCATCTCATGCGTATCGGTATAGACTTCGGCACGACCAATTCTGCGGTGGCAGTCTATTCTGCCAATCACTTAAAATCAATATTGATAGACCCACAAAATGAAAATCCAAACGTATTACCGTCCCTCATTTATATTGACCGTGTGCAAAAATCCACATTGGGCATCCGCGCCGCCATGCAATATCTCCAATTCGAGACCGGCAGAGCGGTGGCGTGGCGCAAGCGTAAGGTTGGGGAAGCCGAAATTGTCGTATCGGGGCGCGGGGCGGATGCCGTCACCTATTTTCAAGATTTATACGCACTGGTGGATGAAAATGCACACGGGCGCTTATTACAATCCATCAAGACCATGCTCCGTGACCCCTATTATGACGGGACACGCATCTTTGAGCGGTTTTATACGCTGGATGAATTGATTGCCGCCTTCTTGTATCAACTGAAAACTGCCACCGAAGCGGTTGTGGGTGAAACCTGCGATGAAGTGGTATTGGGGCGACCTGTCAAATTTTCTGATGAAGATTATGTGAACCTGCGTGCCGAAGAAATTTTGTATAAAGGGGCGCGACGGGCAGGCTTTACAGACATCACCTTTGCCGAAGAACCGCTTGGTGTGACTTATTTGGAGCATATCCGCAGTCCAAAACGCCAAACCGCCTTCGTATTCGACTTTGGCGGTGGCACGCTCGACCTCACCTTAGCCGAAATCGGGGGCGATACCCCGCCG
>JALONZ010000230.1 GCA_025454675.1 Anaerolineae bacterium
CGTGACGATACCTTTGATATTCCCGTGATTGTGGTCACATTGAGTAACGAGTCGCAACGTGCTTACCAATTGGGAGCGCATAGCTTCATCCAACGCCCCTATATGCCCGATGACCTCATCAAAGCCGTGTTGAAAGCCGAAGTGGAAAGTAATACCGAGCGCATTTTGATTATTGATGATGACCCGTCATCCATCCGCTTACTAACGCAACTGCTAAACCAAAGCGGGTCATATCGTGTATTCTCCGCAGAAAATGGCACGGATGGCATTTCGATGGTGGCACGCCGTCATCCCGACCTCATCATCCTCGATTTGCGGATGCCCGGTAAAGATGGATTTGCAGTATTAGAAGAATTGCGGTCTAATCCAGAGACGGTGAATATCCCCGTGATTATCATCACAGGCGAATTGAGCCTGAACTCGACTGAACAAGATTTGCTATCGAATATCCACATTTTGTATAAGACGGATATTAGCCAAGAACAATATGACCGTTTCATTCAAGATGTGCGCCGACATTTGGATACAGGTGGAAATAATTAGATGATACGCACCAAAACCATCACCCTAGAATGTACCTATTGCCACACCAAGACACCCCTCCACGAATTTAAGGGGGCGTGTCCCAATTGTGGTGAGACAATCGTCGAAGCCCGTTATGCGATGGATGAGATTGATTTTAAGTTGTGGGCGAGTGATTTACGCAATCGTGCCGCCGACTTATGGCGCTATCATGAAATTTTGCCTGTCTATGATACCGAAAATATCATCAGTTTGGGTGAGGGGGGGACACCCCTCATCAAATCTCGCGCATTGGCGGCAAGTTTGGGACTCCGAAATTTGTACCTGAAAGATGAGCGACAAGGACCAACAGGCAGTTTCAAAGACCGTCAAGCGGCGGTGGCGATTTCGGCATTGGTGGAGATGGGTATTGATGAAGTGGTGGTCGCCAGCACGGGTAATGTGGCGATTGCATATGCGGCTTATGGCGCACGCGCAGGGGTTAAGGTGTGGGCATTTTTTCCGCGCCTAACACCCAATGACAAAATGCGCGAGGCGGCGCTTTATGGTGCAGAGGTCATCAAAACGACAGGTAATTATGACCAGACCAAAATTTTGGCGGCGCAATTTGCGCGTTCAAAGGGCGTATTTTTGGATAAAGGGATTAAAAGTGTCGCCGCCATCGAAGCCATGAAAACCATGTCGTATGAAATTGCCGAACAATTGGGGCGGTCTTTAGAAGGTGGCAAAAAATGGCGCGTCCCCGATTGGTTTTTGCAAGGTGTAAGTGGGGGCATGGGTCCGATTGGGGTGGGGAAGGGCTTCCGCGAGATGTATGATGCAGGTTTGACGGATAAAATGCCCGCTTTTGGGGTGATTCAATCCACAGGGTGCGCCCCGATGGTTGAGGCGTATGAGCGCGGGCAACGGGTGGCTACCCCGATTGAAAAATCCAAGACCATCATCGCCACCCTCGCCACAGGCGACCCCGGACGCGCCTATGAACTGTTATATGATTACGTCAATGAATATGGCGGGCATTTTATCTCTGCAACTGATGAAGAAGCCTTCCAAGCCATTCGCTTATTGGCGCGGACGGATGGCGTATCAGTTGAACCCGCCACAGGCGTGACATTTGCGGGATTATTCAAGATGGTGCAACAAGGCATCATCAAACGTGATGATGTGGTGGTGGTGAATGTCTCTGGGCATACGCTCCCTGTCGAAAAGACGATTTTAGGCGAACAATGGCAAAAATTGGTGGATTTGTCGGATACGCAAGAGGCAGTCGCACTCCCGCCAGAAGAAAGCCTTGTGCAAGCCATTGATACGGTGGATAAAAAGAATAAGCAAATTGTGGTGATTGAAGATAACGAAGCCGCCGCCCGCCTGATGAGCCGTATTTTGGAAAGTCGGGATGATTGCGAAGTGCATTTGGCACATAATGGCAGGGCAGGGTTAAGCCTCATCCGCCAAATCTCGCCCGATATGGTCATCACCGATTTGATGATGCCGGATGTGGATGGTTTTCAGGTGATTGAACAAATGAAAGCTGATGACGGTTTGGCACATATCCCGATTATTGTGGTGACGGCGAAAGAACTCACCGTCAAAGAACGCGCCCAGATTGATGGTAAAATTGATATGCTCCTGCAAAAAGGCTCATTTTTAGATGATTCATTCGTGCAAAATTTAATTGAGAAGTTGCGCTAAGGATTGTATTTTATGACCCAACCACCCAAAATTTTATATATTGAAGATGACCCCGCCAGTGGTAAATTGGTTGAACGAATGCTAAATCATGCGGGGTATCGTGTCTTACTCGCGGAACGTGGCTTGTTGGGGATTGATATTGCCCGTAGCGAATTTCCAGACCTTATCCTCACTGATATTAACCTGCCCGATATGAGCGGTTATGAAGTCGCTACGGCATTACGCGCCGAAGAACGTTTTGCCGATGTCCCGATTGTTGCGCTCACCGCGTTGGGTCCCAATGCCCAAGATATGGCGATGGCGGCGGGCATCACCGGCTTTTTATCCAAACCGGTGGATATTGAACAACTCGTCACCCAATTACAATATTATTTGCAGGGTGGGCAAGATAAAATTGATTCTGAACGCCTTTTTTCGGCACAAGTCAAATATACCCGCGAGGTGGTATCGCGCTTAGAAGGCAGAATCCGCGCCCTAGAAGAAGCCAACGATTCGCTGAAAAAATTGGATGGGATGAAAGAGACCTTCATCCAAGTGACCGCGCATGAACTCCGCACGCCCCTCACGCTGATTTATGGGTATAGTCGTCTATTAGAAGACCATCCCACGGTCAATAAAATGTCGGAATATGACCAAAGTGTGAAATTGCTCATCGAAAGCCTATCCGAATCCATCACACGGATGCAACGGGTCATCGAAGAAATTTTGATTATCAGTCGCATCATGACCAAACAGATTGACCTTGCGCTATCACCAACGAATATGAGTCAATTGGTAGCGCGGATTTTGGAATCGTATAGTGACCCGATGCAACAACGCAAACTTACGGTTCATTTTGACCCCGCCCAGTGGCCCCGCCAAACCCAATTGGATACCGAACTCATCCGCATCGCCATGAGCAACCTGATTAGTAACGCCATTAAATATACACCTGATGGTGGACATATTTATCTACGCGCTCAAACCACCCCCGAACAGGTCATTTTTTCAGTGCGCGATACGGGGATTGGCATTGATGTTGCCGACCAAAAACGCATTTTTGAGCAATTTGGCTCACTCGGTGATGTGAAATTGCATAGTACCAGCAAAACCGCATTCGGTGGTGGTGGGTTGGGTCTGGGATTGCCTGTGTGCAAAGGCATTATCGAAGCGCACGGCGGAAAAATTTGGGTCGAAAGTCAGGGACGTGACCCCGAAACCTGCCCTGGTAGCCAATTTATGGTCACATTGCCATTGGTGGTACAACGTCCGCGCCCTGTGCTGAGTCGGATAACCAAATAAAATGGAAGCAAGCCAACAACATATTCGTGCGCGGGATGTGGCGACATTATTCGCCGCGCCGATTTTTTTGGGGTTTGCCCCCTTATTCGGCAAATTGGCAATCCGCGCAGGCATAGACCCATTCTCAATTGCCGCCATCCGAACAGCGATTGCGGTGGTCATTTTGTGGTCAATTTATTTCATTTTTTTCAAAAAATATATTTATATCTACCCCGCAGGCTTGTTGGGATGTGTGGTCATCGGCACGATTAATGGCATCGGCTCACTTTTTTATTATGGTGGGCTGGGGTTGCTTGATGCGTCATTGGCGCAACTCCTAAATGGCATGTATTTGGTGTTTGCTGTCCTCATTTCGCGTTTTGGTGGGGAGCGGGTGAATCGGCGCACGATGATTCGTGTGGGGTTGGCGCTTATCGGCATCATGCTCATCACGGGATTTGGGTCAAAATCCATTAGCTGGCTTGGGGTGGGGTTTATGCTGGCGAATGCGCTGATGTTTGCGGGTACGCTTGTCCTCAGTCAATATGTGTTATATGAAATGCCTGCGCCAACCGTGACGTTATATATCCTCACCACAATGGGCTTGGTGGTGATGATGGTCTGGTTGGCGGTTGGCGACCCCATCCCTGCGCCCGTTTTGGAACAAGCCATCCCGCCGATTATCGCGCTGGGATTGACCACTGCCACCGCCCGCTTATTTTTATTCGCGGGGGTGAAAATATTAGGCGGGATGCAAACCGCCGTGTTAGCCATCACCGAAATCGCGGTGGCGATTGTGTTGGCGATCATCTTTTTGGGGGATAGATTCAATACCATTCAAACATTGGGTGTGATTATTTTATTTTCGGGGTTATTGCTCATCCGTAGCAAAGATTTACGCGGACACGGTTTTAATCCGAATGCGCTGGTGGTGGCGAATATGTCTAGTGTGCAATTTCAGCGCATCGCCTTTCATCGTGCATTCGGCACAAAAGAGACGGATAACGAGGCGGGGATTATGGCGCAAATCACCACCCAAGAATTGGTGGCGATTCAACGCATGATGGGCGCGGAAAGTGGGGGAATTGACCCGTTCCCCATTCGCAAGGGCAATCAACTGAATGCCAGCATGTTGCCAACCCAAGCTGAAATCCAAGCCGAATATCGCAAAATATTAGAGGCGCAAGAAATCCTCATCCCGCCCGAATTGCAATGGGATGACGACAGTGAAGAAATCATTCCATTGGATAAGGATGAGGATAAACACGATTAAGCATCAATTCCCATTCGGATAATGCACCATCACCAATGACGCGCCTGTGCGGTCTGATAATTCTTGTGGCAGACTGCCGAATAATGACCGATACCGACTG
>JALONZ010000231.1 GCA_025454675.1 Anaerolineae bacterium
ATCAAAACAATGCTTTTCAATCAGCTCATCCGATTGACGCAATTCGAGGATGCTATCGCGCAATAAATCGGTGATTTGTTTATCAAATTCGCCATGACTTTTGCTAATTTTATCACCCCAACCCACCCAATTCATCACCTTTGCCACCAAGCTATGCAACGTCTCGATGGTGATATTGGGATGTTGTAAAACCCGCCGCGCCCACTCTACCAGCCCTTTGTTATACCCCAAAAATAACACTTTTTGCCCCTCTTGTGCCAGTCGCATGGCTTTTTCAAAGGCGATGAGTGTTTTGCCCGTCCCCGCCCCGCCCAAAATAACGGCTTGATGATGATAACGCAATATCCGCAAAATGTTCATCTGGCGCTCGGTGAATTGGTCAATTTTGCGCCGCTCTTTGGCGAATACCGTACTCAGGCGTGGTGCTAGGTTTTTGGTGGGCAATATCAGCGCCCGCAACGCCACCACCGCATCGTCACCGCCCATCACCTTATTTTCTTCAATCGGGTTTTGCCAATGATAGGCGAATATGGCATCAATCCGTCCGCGCAAATCATCCAAATGACGCATATCAACGATGATATCAGTGGGGATGTGCAAACCAATATCGGCTAAGACCTCGCTATCGGGGAAGGCGACCGCATAAAAAATGGCGTAGCGATGGCTTTTTGTGCGCGGGTCACTGCGTAGCCATTCGCGTAAGGCTTGGGAATTGCGCCGTGCTTGGGCAACGGGGTCTATGGGGTATTCATGCGCGGGGGTGTTCTTTTTGCGACTATACCACGCTAACTTTGTCCCTTGTCGGCGCACCCCGATGATGCCACCTTTCACTTCTAAAACCAAAACCCCTTTTTGCGGATGCACAATCAAAAAATCAATCTCGCCCTCTGTGCCACCATTGCGCCCGCGCCAACTGACACTGTGAAAGATGATATAGTCATCCGTGAGGGGTTCTAACACATCAAAAAATTCCCACTCAGACCAACTTTTGGCAAAATCTGACCCATCCCCGCGCAAAATTTTACTGCCCACCAATTCGCGCACATAACTCATTGTCACCAATTGCTCGGCGCTGGCGTGCAGATGCGCCATGCGTGTTCCTTGTGGGGTGATTTCAAATTCGTCATGTTCGGGGTGTTTGGGCATGGGTATTTTGGTGATTAACCGCGCCCGCCCCAAAAAACTATCACATAACCCAACCAGCCGATTGATGTCGGTTTTGTCATCATCCGTCTCTGCGCCAAAGGCTTGCCACATCGTCTCGCGGATTTGCTCGCGTGTTAGCCTATCGCCCCGCGCCAATAATTTTAGAAATAGGATGAGACAATCATTTAATTTCGGTGTTTCCATAACACGTTGACCTTATTCATAAACGGCATATTGCTCGATGACTTCCGCCACCAATTTTTCAAAATCGAGTTCATCCCCTTTGGTGATGAGTGTCAATAATTTTTCCGGTTCATCCTCTTGTTGATAGCGGTCAATCAACGGCGTTAGACGGGTTTGTTGAATTTCTGCCACCACATGCGAATGTACCTTCAGGCACGCCACCAATTGGGCGCTTTTGGTATATTCGCCATCATGATACAAAAAGTGTGCCAATCCACAAACACCTTCTAAATACACAAGTGATAACTTGTGGTGCTGACTTTTGAGGATTGCCCGATAGATGTATTGACGCGCTTCGATGGAAAATGGATTTTGCTGAAGCAACATAAAGCCTAAATTGATTTGGGTATTATAGGTGGTGCGTAAATCTTGAATTTGCAGGGTGATTTCAATACTCTTTTTATACGCTTGTTCAGCCTTGTCATATTCCCCCAAATATTGATATGCCATGCCCAAATTATTTTGAATCAGCGCGATGCCCCGTGTTTCGCCTAATTCTTCAAATAAGGTTAACCCTTTGAGGTTAAATGCGATGCACTTCTCATAATCCCCCGCCATAAATGCGATAATGCACAAATTGAGATAAGAATCTGCCATGCCTTGCTTATCATCACTGGCTTTGGCAATATCGAGGGCGCGGTTATTGAATCGCTCGCATAATTCCATATCACCATAATAAAATGCGATTGTCCCGCGCCCATGCAAAGCACGGGTTAACCCATATTCATCTTCGGTTTGCTGATAAATGCGGTAGGCGCGGTCAAACGAAAATTGCGCCTTATCATATTCGCCCGCGTGTAACCAACCCCAGCCGTAATAGACCATCATTTCGCCCATCGCATCCTGATAGGTTTCATCTTCATCAATCAGGTCAAAGGTGATTTTGGCGATGTCGCTCATCCTTTGATATTGGCTCATGCGATACAACGCCGCCGTATACACCCGCGCCACCCGAATGCGTAAATCGCGCGTTTGGATGTGCGGGAATATGGGTTCACATAAGCTGACCGTTTTGGGGTATCGGCTAATTTTATTCAGGGCATCCCCCGCCAAGATGGTATATTCGGCGGCTTTTTCCCATAATTTTGCACCCCCAAAATGATATGCCAGCGCCACCATGTGCTGAGGGTCATCGGCATATAATTTTTCGATGGCATATGCCACTTTTTCATGTGCCAAGCGCAATTGGTCGGATGTAAAATTTTCGAGTAGGGCATCGCGCAATTTTTCATGGGCAAAACGCCAGCGATTATCGCTAATATCCAAAATGGACGCATTGATGCACTCAATCAGCCACAGCGCCACATCAATGCCATCAGGTGCAAGGGCTTCCATAATGGGCAAATCAACCCAGCGCCCCGCCACTGCCGCCAATTCTAACAACGGACGATAATCATTCGGCAGGCGGTCGAGTCGGCGCTTGATGACCGTGCGAATACCCCCCGCAAATACCTTTTCTGGCAGGGTGCGCTTGCCAATTTCGCTTAGGCTACCCGCATCTTCCGCCAATGTTCGCACCACTTCCACAATAAAATAGGCGTTGCCTTCCGTCTCGCGTTCCAATAAATCCACCACATGCTCATCTTCACCGCGCACACCCAACATAGACCCCGTGAGTTTGCGAATATCGGCTTTTTTCAGGCGCATCAATTTGAGCAAGTTGGCAGTGGGCAAATCTTCGGGTAGGTATGGCATTTCATCATCCCGATAACTGGCGATGATGAGCAACGGGTGCTTTTGTGTGGCATCTGCCAATTGGCGAATCATATCCACATCACCACTTGACCAATGCAAATCTTCAATGAGCAAAACAGTCGGTTGTGTTAGGGCTTGAAAGGCTTCAATCACACCATTCACCACCGCCTGCCGTTTGCCATCCACCATTTTGACCTGTGCCGATGGCGCGGCTGTCCCTGCTTGCGGAAAAATTTCCGATAGGAGTGTGTGCGCCTCTTTGGAGATGGGCAAATCTTCTAATAAAATGCGCCGTAGTGGTTCTTGCCACATCTGAAACAGCGCATTTTCTTCTTTGAGCGCCACCCCGCGCACCGTTAACGCCCCTTGTATCAGGGCGCGGATGCGAATTTCATCCAATAAGCGCGACTTGCCCACTCCGCTTTCGCCCGCAATCAGCCACAACGACCCTTGCGGATTGCTGGGAGACAGGATGTTGAACAATGCCATAATCAATTCGGTGAGTTCGGCTTCCCGCCCCACAAATGCCGATGCTTTCAAAAAACTCTCGCGGATGGCTTGGCTTTCGGTGGCGATGGGGTAGGTGGTTTCGTGTCGGAGCGCATCCAACACGGCATCGGCGCTGATATACCGCGCATCGGGTGATTTTTCCATCAGGGTGGTGGCAATCGGCAACAAGTCGGCGGGCAATCCGCTCAGGTCGTATGGCTCATTGATGATGCCCGTCACCATCTTCATCATATCTTCGTGATAGGCGGGATTTTTGCCCAAGAACATCTCGCACAAAATAATCCCCGCCGAATACAAATCTGATGCCACCGATGGCGGATTTTCCAGCATCAATTCCGGTGCCATATACGCCAGTGTCCCCGCAATAGTGGATGTCGGCGCACTTTTGCGATGCGTTGCCAAGCCAAAATCCAATAATTT
Source organism: Anaerolineae bacterium (assembly GCA_025454675.1). Classification (GTDB taxonomy): domain Bacteria; phylum Chloroflexota; class Anaerolineae; order Aggregatilineales; family Phototrophicaceae. The sequence goes on from JALONZ010000231.1 coordinate 4,015, forward strand.
CACCTGTCCGCTGGGTGTGACCAACACATTGGCGGGTTTTATATCGCGGTGAACAATGCCTTGCCGATGCAAATATGCCAATGCAAACAGCATTTGCACCCACAATTTTATCTTTTCGGCATCCGTTTGATGTTTGGCGTATGCCACAATATTTTCGGCTTCGGGGAGTAGTTCCATCGTATAAAACGGTTTGCGTTCCTCATCAAAGCCATAATCCAACACCGATATGATATTCGGATGGCGCAACGTGGCGAGGGTGCGAAATTCATCCGCCAATGCCAGCCGATAATCCAGCGTTTCTGGCGATGTGGAACGATTTGGGTCTATGGTATGGGGCAACAACACCCGCTTGAAGGCGACCATATCGTTGGTTATGCGGTCTTGTGCGCGATACACCACGCCCATCCCGCCCATGCCGATGGTCTCGTGCAATTGATACCGTTTGTTCAATGTGTCTATCATGAAAATTTGCCAATATATTATCATCTCATCATGGGGGAGATGATAACATATTATTCAGGCGATGACAAAAATGAACGACGTAAAGAAATGGCTTATGGCAACCACTGATTCGCCAGATACGGGTCGGTTGTGCCGACCAACCCACTGGTATCGAACAATTTTTTCATATTTTGCCCGTTGATGGTGATGAGCGCCTGACTAATATCGCTATACCCGAACACGGTTAACAAAATTTGCCCCTGAATCCGCGCATCGGCACATGTCCCCGCCGCAATCAGATTGCCTGTGAGGGTGATGGTCGCCAAATTGCCCGCCACCGTCACATTATTCACCGTTAAGCCCGTGGGGAGTGAGGTGGTATA
>JALONZ010000232.1 GCA_025454675.1 Anaerolineae bacterium
GTTTGTAGGGGCGGATTAGGACGCATGTCCGTATATCCGCCCGTGCATGATTCTATTTTTATTCTCACACCCCGCGCAAGCGCAACGTCACAATCTGGAACGGGCGCACATACACGTCAAAAAGTCCCTCATTCACCACATCCACCGCTTCTAAATCATCTTCTAGCAAATTGCAGATATGGGCAGATTTAAGCGGAAACGCCGTCGCAAATTGCGCCTCCCCGCGCATCCGATACGGCTCATAACAGCGAATAATCACCCCATCCCCATCTTCAGCGCGTTTGATGGTCTCGATAATCACCCCATCGGCTTGTACTAACGGCGCGATAAAACGTGGCTTATCACTTATCATACCGTCCACCACGCGCACGGGATGATTCAGCCGATACGCCATTGAAATTGTATCTTCTGTCAAGTTATCACGATGCGGATACAACCAATAGGTGAAGCGATGTTCGCCTTCATCAGCATGTTCATCTGGCCAAGTGGGGCTTTTGAGCAGGCTCAGGCGCATGACATTATCCCGAATATCATAGCCATATTTGCAATCGTTGATGAGGCTCACGCCATAATCGCCTTCGCTCAAATCTGCCCATTTATGCCCAACCGTCTCAAATTTTGCCCAATCCCAACTGGTGTTCCAATGGGTAGGGCGTTCCACATGTCCCCATTGAATATCATAGGTGGCTTTGGGCGATAAAATATCCACAGGAAACGCCACCTTGAGGAGCATGTGCTTTTCGTGCCAATCCACATGCGTATCGAATTTGATGAGACCTGCATCCAGCGAAATGATTTGGGTGATGGCGCTGTTATGAATTGTCCGTGTGATGCGAATCGCAGGTTGACCATCCACATCAATCACGCTGATGTCGGTGGCAGGGTTTGATGACCATATTTTATCTTGATAATAGATGTCTATGTCCCACGCATCCCAATATTGCGGACGGTCTTCAAACATCTGGAATTGGTTGGCAATCGCGCCGTTGGGCAATACCTCGCGCTCCGCAAATTTATCATAAATGCGGGTGATGTCGCCGTTGGGCGCAAATTCCACCTGAAAACAATCATTTTCTAAATGTTCGGGGCTTGCACTCACACTTGATGATAATTTTTGTGATGAGATACCGCGCAAACTATACATGCTTAAATCACGCGAATGATATGATGTGTTGAATGGCGCGGGATTGACGACAATTTTTTCGCCACTGATATGCTGTTTTAACACGTCTAACGCGCCGTCAATGACTTCATTCACCATGCGTTCTACATCGGCATATTGCGCCAACGATTCGGTATACACCGCGCCGATGCTACTCCCCGGTATGATGTCGTGGAATTGATTCAGGCATACGATTCGCCATGCGGTACGGAATGTCTCATACGGATAAGCATAATTTTTATCCAACACAGAGGCATAAGTCGCTAAAAATTCGGCTTCATGGAGCAAGACTTCACTTTTGCGATTGGCGCGTTTGTTGCGGGCTTGGGTCGTATACGTCCCGCGATGATATTCCAGATAGAGTTCACCATTCCATGTTGGTAATTTATCGCCCGATTCACGTTCTAGGCGCATAAAAAAGTCTTTGGCGGTGCTGAATTGTGTTTTTGGCGAGGCGGGAAAATGGGCGAGGGCGCTGATATTTTCCAGCATATCGCGGGTCGGTCCGCCACCACCATCGCCCCAACCGTAGACCATTAATAATGTGCGTTGATGCTCCTTCTGCTGGAATCTCTCCCATGTGATGAGGGGCGATTCTGGATTGGCAGGCGCGTTATAGGTGCTGGATGGCGAATCGGGTTTTTCTGGGGTGGTGGAAAAATGAGTTAAGACCTTTGTGCCATCCAAGCCTTGCCACCAAAAACTATCATATGGCAATTTGTTATATTGATTCCACCCGATTTTGATGGTGAAAAAATATTCCAAGCCTGCCAATTTGATGAGCTGAGGCAATTGTGCCGAATAGCCGAATACATCAGGCAACCATAACACGGGTGAATCGGCATCCGCGCCAAAATGCTCACGGAAGAAATGCCGTCCGAGTAAAAATTGACGCGCCAAACTTTCTGCGCCACTCAGGTTACAATCGGCTTCTACCCACATCCCGCCAATCGGCTCCCATTTACCTTGTGCCACGCGCTGTTTGATGAGGTCGAATAATTCCGGATAATCTTGGCGGATATATTCATACAATTGGGGCTGACTTTGGGTGAAGCGATAGCCCTCAAATTGGCTCATCAGATGATTGACGGTATAAAATGTGCGGGCGGCTTTACGGCGCGTTTGCCCCAATGTCCATAACCACGCCACATCAATATGTGCATGACCCGCGCCCATGACCGTGATATCCATCGGCGCACCCACACGGCGAATGGCATCCCGAAACATGGGTAATGTGCGCTCAACCGATTCATATAACCCATCACCGAATGGCTCACGGGTATCTAGCGCCAAAATTGCTTTATCCACCGCCGTGAGCAAATCATGTTTTTGCGGATGGTTATCATCCAACCGCTTGACAATTTGTAAGGCGGTGTTCGCCAAAATGATAAAATCGCGGGTGGGCTGATGAATTTGCACCACCGAACACGGGCGCATCAATAGCTGACCTGATGAGCCTTGCGAATTGCCATAACCCGTCCAACCATGCAGGAATAAGTCATGCTCTGCACCATCGTGATAATCGGTTGGGATGAGGATTTCTTGATGAAAACGGTCTACGGTGGCAATCGCTTTGCCATCTATATAAATGAGTGCCTCTGGGTGAACAAAATCGCCACTATCACCGATGGGCAGATGCAAAGCAATATCCCCCGTGAATGACTTGGGGATGGTGAACGACCCGCGCATGACAAAATTGCGTTGAATGTTGCCCCAATAGGTGTTATGCGGGATGACCATCCAATCGGTACCATCGGTATGAATGGGCGGATTCGTTTCTGCGGATGGCAATTCATGATAGCGGAATGGGGTGATGGGGTGCTGATGCCGATAGATGAGAGGAGATAATAAACGGATATAATTTTCAATTTTATTAGCCGTAAATCGGATTTGATGATTCATAAAATTGTCCTTTTTGATGTGAATCATATCATCTCATACTGTACCATATCCTACCTAAAAGGGGTGTACAATAATGAACGTTCATCTAAATGGAGAGGGATAATTGCTATGACCAATTTATTACAGGATGCCTATCAACGCACACTTGCCTATCAACAATCACTTCAGTCGCGCCCCGTTTTTCCATCACCCGAAGCCCTAGCGGGGATGACCGCATTTGACGAAGCCATGCCCCCCACATCACAATCACCCCATGAAACACTCGCTTTATTGGATAAATATGGCTCACCCGCCACGGTTGCCAATACGGGTAGTCGTTATTTTGGATTTGTGACAGGGGGCATGTTGCCCATCACCCACGCATCCAATTGGTTAGCCACCACCTGGGACCAAAACGGCGCGTTATTTCTCACCTCGCCGATTGTTGCCAAACTCGAAACGATTGCGATTCAATGGCTGTGCGACTTATTCCAATTCCCGACACAAACCGTTGGCGCATTCGTCTCTGGTGCGACGATGGCAAATTTCACCGCGCTCGCCGCGGCGCGTCATATGTTGCTGAAACGGGCAGGTTGGGATGTGGAATCGGATGGATTATTCGGTGCGCCAGAAATTAAGGTCATTGTGGGTGATGAGGTGCATATCAGTGTGCTAAAAGCATTGGGAATGCTTGGATTTGGGCGTAAGCGACTTGTTCGTGTGCCTGTGGATGAGCAAGGGCGGATGCTACCCGACCAATTGCCTCCATTGGACAGTATGACCCTGATTTGCATCCAATCGGGGAATGTGAATAGTGGCTCATTCGACCCTGCGCGTATCATCTGCGAAAAAGCGCATGAAGCAGGGGCTTGGGTGCATGTGGATGGTGCATTTGGATTATGGGCATTAGCCTCTGACCAACTCGCGCCACTCGGTGACGGGATAAATCTGGCGGATTCGTGGACGACAGATGCTCATAAATGGCTGAATGTGCCGTATGATAGCGGGATTGTGTTTTGCAAACATCCAGAGGCATTACTTGGTGCGATGTCTACCAATGCCGCCTATTTGACCGCCAGCCAAAACCGCGATTCTGCCAATTTTGTGCCAGAATTTTCACGGTGTGCGCGGGCGGTGGATGTTTGGGCGGCATTACGCACACTTGGCAAGGTAGGGATTCAGCAATTGGTGGATGAAAATTGTGCTTGTGCGCGGATATTTGCCGATGGTGTGCGCGATGCGGGATTTTTTGTGTTGAATGATGTTGTGCTGAATCAGGTGGTGGTGGCGTTTGGGGATGATACGACCACGCAAAAAGTGATTGATGCCATTCAAGCCGATGGCACGATGTGGGCAGGTCGGACAGTATGGCGCGGACGGGTCGCCATGCGAATCAGCGTGTCCAGTTGGGCGACCACCCGTGAAGATGTGGTGATATGCCTAGAGGCGATCATCCGAGTAGCGAAAAAGACCATTGATGAATAAAAAAGACCCCATAACAGTGGTCTTATGGAGAAAAGATTTTGAATTCAAATTTTTATGTGGCGGACATACACGCTTCGCGTTAGTCCGCCATTACACGCTTACCTAGTTTGGTGGTGTTGTACTGTTTACGAACATCATCCGCATTTTTGTTTACGAACATCGGACGCACCGTAGCGGCGTGTCTGGTGGACGACATACGCACTGCATGCTAGTCGTCCATTACATAAAGCCCAGTTTGAGGGGTGTAATGGCTGACTAGAGGCTTCAGCCTCGTATGTCAGCCACAAACCCCCTGCGTCCGATGT
>JALONZ010000233.1 GCA_025454675.1 Anaerolineae bacterium
TGGGTTTTTTAAGACCATTTTACCGACCTACTTGGATAGACAAGCACCCTTCAGGGTGCTTTTACAGAGTGATTAGCCAGAGGCTTGAGCCTCTGGTGAGAAAAAACACACAACTAGCAATCAGGGTATAGTATAACGCAGATTTCTCACCCTGTGGTTTTCATGCCCGCCGCGATGCCGTTCACCGTTGCCAATGTTTCGCGCAATAATTGGCGATATTCTTCGGTATCAGGGGTGGTTTGGCGTAATTCACGCAATAATTCCACCTGCAACACATTCAACGGGTCTACATACGGATTGCGCCGTGCGATAGACCGCAACATCACCGGCATTTTGGCGAGTGGCTCGGTTTGTTCGGTCACTTTGCCAATATATTCCCACGCCCGCGCATGTTCGGTTTGGATATGGGCGAAAATTTTACGGCGCAAATCTCTATCCTGCACCAAATCCGAATAGAGTTCCGCAATACCCATATCCGCTTTGACCACATCCAATTCCATATTTTCAATCAGATTATGAAAAAATGCCCAATCCCGATACATGGTTTGTAGCGTTTGTAACCCGTTCTGATGGGTGTCGCAATAGGTCGCCAGCGCATACCCCACCCCATACCAGCTAGGGATAATGGCACGGCTTTGCATCCAACTGAACACCCACGGGATGGCGCGGACGGTCTCTAATCCGCCTGCTTTACGGCGTGCGGGGCGTGACCCAATCGGCATACTGGCTAACTCGTTAATCGGGGTGGCTTGTTGCCAATATTCATAAAAGCCTTCTGTCTCATACACAAATGTGCGGTAGGCATATTGTCCATGTTCAGATAAAGTATTCATGGCATCACGCCATTCGGGTTTGATAACATGATTACTCTCGTCGCCGAGTGCCACCAACACCGCATGAACCACATGACTCAAATGCCGATAGGCAATTGCCCCATTGCTATACCGATAGGCGATGACCTCACCTTGTTCGGTGATTTTGATTTCGCCGTGTAACGCATGAGCTGGTTGCGAGCGTATCGCTTGGTTGGTGGGACCACCACCCCGCCCAATGCTACCACCGCGCCCATGAAAAAATTCCACTGCGACATGATACTTAGCGCACACATCCGCCAAAATTTCTTGTGCCACATATAAATTCCAATTCGATGCGATATAACCGCCGTCTTTGTTGCTATCGGAATAACCAATCATGATTTGTTGGCGCAATTGACCATCGGGTGTGCGCCGTTGTTCCAAATGAGCATGATAAGTGGGGTTGGTGAGTAAGGTTTCCATCACACTAGGCGCACGTTTCAGGTCATCTACCGTCTCGAAGAGTGGCACAAGGTCGAGGTCATCGGCAACCCCTACCTCTTTGGCAAATAGCAACATCGTCAAAATATCGCTGGCGTGTTGGCTCATGCTGGCGATGAAACAATCCATCACCGCAGGGCTATATTGTTGATGCGCTTGCGCGACCATACGCCATGTGGCAATCACCCGATTTGTTTCCTCTGAAAAATGCGGTTGGACGGGGAATAATGGGCGTGGACTGCGAATTTCACGCTCCAAAATGGCAATTTTTTCTTCTTCTGACAAAGACCGAAAATCGGATGCAATGCCATAATGGGCAAACATCTCGTTAATCGCAGTGGCGTGTAAGCGTGAATCTTCCCGAATATCCAACGGGGCAAGATGCAAACCAAATAATTGCACTTTATGGATGAGCCAACCCAATGTGCCATGTGCGGAGTGCGGACTATGATTATCTTCTAGGCTGGCTTGCACCTGTTCTAAATCGGCAAGGAGTTCAGCACCTGATTTATACAAGTCCGCTTCAATACGATAATAAATGGCATCCATCACCTCCCGATAAAACTCATCAGGATAGCGTTTGTGTAAATTTTCCTCGCTCCATTTTTCGACCAAATCGGGCGCGATTGCCACCTCTTGTTGCGATTGTGTCAATCTATCGCGCAAATACGCCACATCATGCAAATAGGCATTACGAGCGGCGCGGCGCATCGTTTCGAGGGTTTTTAGCGTCACTTCTGGCGTAACATTCGGATTCCCATCCCTATCCCCGCCCATCCAACTGGCAAAACTTAACAACGGTGGCAAATTTGACCAATTTTCATCCGGATAGTGTTCTTCCAGCACATGCTGAAGGGTCTCATAAATTTCGATGAGGGAATTCATAATCACTTGGGTGATGAAATACACCCCCGACTCCACCTCTTCCGCCACAGTTGCGCGGGTGGTGCGCGTGGGCTGGATTTGCCACAGTTGTTCCACACGGCGCAAAATATCATCATTGATACGACGTTGTTCACGCGGGAGCAGTATTGTAGATTCTAAAGTGTTCATCATAGTGGCAATATCGCGCAATTTGATGAGGACTTCTTGGCGTTTGGCTTCGGATGGATGCGCGGTTAAAACCAAACGCACCCGAATTTTTTCCAGTATCTGGCGCACATCATGCGCTGATAACCCCAATTGCTTGAGTTCAAATACTGCACTTTCTACCGATTCACCTAAATTACGATTTAATTCACGGTCTCGGATAGTACGGATGCGATGTTGGTCTTCTGCGATGTTAATCAGTTGCAAATAGTTGCTAAATGCTTTGATGAGCATCCGCTTTTGATGTAAATCGGTGGCGCGTATGGTAGATTTGAGGCGCTCCGATGCTTCGGCATCTCCGGTACGGCGGGCTTTGGCATCAGCGCGGATTTGTTCCACAAGGTTAAATGTTGCTTCACCCTCCTGTTCGCGGATAATTATCCCCAAAAAGTTACCCAATCGGCGAATATCTGCGCGTAAAGGCGCAATAAGTTCGTCAATGCTTTTTTCAGTCGTCATATCATCCCATCCAAATTATTAAACATTTTACGGCTGATATTTTCACACGTCCACCATATTTTATGCAATAGCATCTCACTTATGTCATGTGAAAATCACCGATATTTCAGGGACATTGTACCCAATCTATTCAAATTGCCAAAATATCGCGCGGGATGCTATCAGCACGATGAATCCCACATAAGGCTAACGCGAGGTCAAATTCATCGCGCAACAGGTCAAAGGCTTGCAACACCCCCAGTTCGCCATTCGCCGCCAACGCATAATAAATGGGTCTGCCCACCAAAACGGCTTTTGCGCCCAATGCCAACGCCTTAACAATATCCGTCCCGCGCCGAACACCCCCATCCAGCAACACATCCGCGCCACCATCTACACCTGCCACCACATCAGGCAACGCCTGAATGGTCGAAATGGCAGTATCCAGTTGTCTGCCCCCATGATTCGATACCAAAACACCCTTCATACCATGTTCCACCGCCAATTTTGCATCATCCCCACGCAAAATACCTTTCACCACGACAGGCATATTCGTGATGGATGCCAACCATTCCATATCTTTCCATGTGAGCGAATCATCATACCGCGCAATCACGGTATTCAAGCCTGTATCGGCGCGGGGCTGACCCATGCGCGGGGCATCGGGTTGGCGCAAATTGGCGATGGTATACGCTTCTGGGATTTGCAACACATTCTTCATATCGCGTTCCCGCTTGCCCAAATAGGGGGTATCCACCGTCACCACCAACGCACCATAACCACTTGCTTCGGCACGCGCCACCAAATCGCGGGTGATGGCACGGTCTTTATACACATATAACTGAAACCACAACGGATTCGGCTTAATTTTGGCAATATCTTCCAGCGCAACAGTGGAGATGGTACTCAAGACCACCCCTACCCCGCGTGAGACTGCCGCCCGCGCCACCGCCGATTCACCGTCTGGATGCGCCAGTTTTGCCAATGCCATCGGCGCGACCATGAACGGCAAATCCAGTTTTTGCCCCAATACGGTGACAGATAAATCACGCGCGGATGAATCGCGCAACATGCGCGGACGCAATAATAAACGTTCAAACCCCGCCCGATTTTCACGCAGGGTAATTTCATCATTCGCCCCGCCCATATAATATTCAAAGTGGTCATGGTGCATTTTTTGACGGGCGCGGGGTTCAAAGTCGAATAAGTTGGTGGGTTTGTCCATGTGGGGTGTCCTTATATAATTTATAAGTAAAATTCATTATCACTTTCCATATTGTGACATATAATAGAGAAGATTAAAAATCCAAGTTAAATAGAGGTGGGGAATTATGAAATTAAAACGCAAAGAGGAATTAGAGCAATTACGAAAAGACCAATTAGATGAATATCACAGCAGGCGTAGCTTATTAGCACGCGAAAAATATAACCAAGCATCTCATGATTATTCACAGATTTTCGATTTTGCACACGATAATCAAGATAAACGCCACTTTGAAATCCGTGAAAATATCCGTGCATGGATAAGGCACGCACTTATAAGCGGGCTAAGTTATGATGACATTAAAGGTGTGGTGATTAGCGAATTTCGCCTTCATAAGCAGGCAATGGAGAATAGGCGTAACATATCACCTAAGAAAACAATTGTATCGCGTAAAACACCAAAACCTAAAAAATAATAGGATGGAAAAATGGAATCCGATAAAGACGAATCACTTGAGGCACTGAAAGACCTGCTGGTTAAGCCACTGCCATCTGATTATGTTATGGATAAGGCGGATGAAGAATCCATTATGGAAGAAATCCGCGAGGCTTTCAAAGGACAACCGCCGCTATCGGAGGATATTATTCGGGAAAGACAAGAGGGACCATGAATAAAAATAACTACTTTTTAGATAGCCTCGCCCTAAAGCACAATACCGTTAAGATAAGGTTTTTACCCCACCCCCTAACCCCCTCCCCATTGCATGGAGAGGGGGAACAAAACCAGTTTTTGCATTACTCC
>JALONZ010000234.1 GCA_025454675.1 Anaerolineae bacterium
CGGACATACCTATCCTATCTGGCTAACGCATCACACGCGGGACAAGACCCATCGGGGCGAATGATGGCATAACCGCCCATTGGGACTTCACCACCGCCTCTAAAATCCACATTCCAAATGATGACAATTCGCACTCTGCCACTATTACGGGCATAAGCGACTGCACCATCCACCCAAGCGGCTTGTTGCGCGAGGGTGACATTGCCCGCCCAACTAAACGATTCTGGCAATCCGCCATAACCTTCGGGGGTCAGATAACCCAATTCTGTAAAACATAACGGACGAGCGCCTCTAAAAGTTCCCGAATAGACATTAATCATACTCGGTAAATAGCGCGTGTAATAATTACTTGGCACGCGGGGGTCGCCTGATGTGGCGGTGGGTGGCATAATGCCTTCGTTATAATGCACACCGATGCAATCCATATAATTCACCGCGCCCGCATCTGCCATGCCCCGAATATAACGGTCATCATTCATCACTGCACCGGGGAAGGCACTTTCTGCGCCTGTTGGGGCGGGGGCGGCGCTAATCACCAGTGTGTTGGGATTGGCGGCTTTGATGGCATTATACGATTGGCGGAGCAATTCAGTATATCTGGCGGGGTTAATATCGCCCGTTGTCCATTCGCGGTCAATATTAGGTTCATTCCACACTTCAATCGCATCTGCGCCGAGTGCGGCAACACCCGCGGCAAAACTAGCATAACGTCCATAATAGCCATCGCGGGTGAGGTCGCCTTTATCCCCGACCAAACCGATGAGGATTCTAAAACCTGCGGCGTGTGCCTGATTGATGAGATTTGCCACATCATTGGGGTTTTGACCATCAAAATAGCGGACTTGCTTTTTAATCCATGTCATGCCCGAATAACGCATCCAATTGAAGGTGGTATCATTAAAGCTAGAAACATGCCCACCATAGGCAAATCCGCGCACAGGGGCGGTACTCACAACGGCGGTAACAGGCTGTGGCGCAGGGGCATTTGAGGCGGGTGCTTGGGTTTGGACGGCTAACGCGAATGGGGTGTTGGCATCAATGACGGGCAAACTGTTCAATTGGTCGGCGCTGATATTGACAAATTGCACCGATACCCAACCGACTTCACCATTCACATTTGCACCGCGCACCCATGATGAATCGGCGTTGCGACCATCTACCAAAAGGGGTTTGCCACCGAATATACCTGCCACACGCGGGAAACTGGTGCCGGGTCCGCCACGCATATTCACATCGGAATAGACAGTGACTTCTAAGCCACTGGTCGGGGCAGGTGCGTTATTTTGTGCGGGGGCAGACCCACCTGCGGGTGGTGTGAGCAAAAAGGGCATATCTGGGCTGATGATGCGGATGCTATTCAGTGTGCCTGCATTGATGTCGAGTGTGCCGTTAATGACCCAACCGACAATTCCATTTTGGCTGATGCCCCGTATCCACTGACCGGTATCGGTGCGCCCATCCACACGGAAGGCTTGCCCGCGTGAGGCGACACCCATCAGAGTGGCATTTTCATCGGGTGATTGGCGGATGTTGGCGTTGCGTACAAAGGTGGTCGTGAGGTCTTCGATAGCGCCTTGTGCAGAAACAATCCCTGTGACCAAACTCATGCACAGGATGAATATCAAGACTCTTATCCACTTCATTAATTCGTTCTCCTATATATCTTATTGATGGTCGTAGGGACACGATAAATCGTGTCCTGTGTGGACGGCATGTGTGCCGTCCCTACAAAATGGGCATTATATTTTTTCGATTGAATGGGGATTGTAGCAAAGAATCGTTACATTTGGCAATTGTGATAGCCGTTGCTTGCCCTACGCTATCGGCAATTCTAAAAATTGCGCCTGTGAATTATAATATCCAGCATGACAGATAAAATACGTTTCGATAAACAACCAAACGGCATTGGCATCCTCACCTTTAATCGCCCGTCCGCCAAAAACGCGCTGGATTTGGAGGCGATGCGGGCGTTTATGGCGCATATTCATCACCTGCAAACCGACACATCCTTACGCGCCCTCATCATCACAGGGGCGGGCGATGAGGCATTTTGTAGCGGGGGCGATTTGGTCGAACTGAGTCAATATCCCAGCCAAGATGATGCACGCCATTTCATTGGTATTATGGGCGATGCCCTCCTCGCATTAGAACGGCTACCGGTGCCTGTCATCGGCGCAATCAATGGGTATGCACTGGGTGGCGGGAGCGAAATCGCGGTGGCGTGTGATGTGCGCTTTGTGGATGAGGCGGTTAGGCTTGGATTCGTACAGGTCAAAATGGCACTGACACCCGGTTGGGGCGCGGGGCAACGGCTGTTGCGGATTGTCGGTTATGCGCGTGCGATTGAATTACTCCTATCGGGGCGGATTTTACATGCCCAAGAAATTTATACATTGGGTTTAGCCAATAGCATCGCCAATAAAGGTGAGGCGTTGCAATCTGCCATGAAATTTGCGGAGACCATCACCCAATATGACCATGATGTGATTATGGGTGTGAAAAAATTGCTTCGCGCAGGACTCACATCCCCGTATGAAGAAGCCTTGCAGATGGAACAGGATTTATTCCCGCCGTTATGGTCAGCCGATGCCCATATTCAGGCGGTAGACGCATTTTTGAATCGAAATCGTAATCAGAAAGCATGAGACATGAGTTTTTATAAGACGATAGCCCGTTTTTATGACGCAGAAAACAGCGACAAAATTGATGATATTCAGCTTTATGCGGAACTGGCAGAAGAATATGGCGGACCGATTATTGATATTGGGTGCGGGACGGGGCGTGTGATGATGCCGTTGGCGCGTGCGGGGTATGAGGTGCATGGGATTGATAACGAAAAAGCCATGCTCGACCGCGCCGAAACCTATCGGACACAACTCAAACTCGACCCGAAAAATATGATTTTGCATTATGGCGATGTGTTGACCTATCAACTGGATAAAAAATTCCCGTTGGTGCTTGTCCCATACAACGGCATGATGCACTTTCATTCACAAGAGGCGCAACTGGCTGTTTTGAAAAGATTGCGTGAATGGGTGGATGATGAGGGGTTAGTAGTGTTGGATTTGCCCAATGCGGGCGAGGTTTTCGCCTCGCAAGATACCTCATCCATCACGCTTGAACGCACCTTTTTAGAACCTGAAACGGGGCATATCGTCATGCAACAATCGGTGAGCTTTTTAGACCGTGTGTCGCAATTGTTTAAGGTCACATGGATTTATGACGAAATCACTGCCGATGGCACGGTCAAACGGACATTCGCGCCCATCATGCTGTATTATTATTTTTACTCCGAGATGCGCTTATTGCTTCAACAAGCAGGTTTTGAGATTGAAGCGGTATATGGCGATGTGGATTATGCGCCATTTGAAGATGGTTGCGAGCGTATGGTGATTTTGGCAAAGCCTGTATGAGATTATTAATATCCCCCATCCCTAACCCTTCCCCCATCAAATGGGGGAAGGGAATCCGAAAAATAGGTTTTATTCCCCCTCTCCATGTAATGGGGAGGGGGCTAGGGGGTGGGGATAAAAAACGCCTATCTATATTTTTGTTGATAATTATTTTCACCCTCACCGCCTGCGATACGGTCATCCCGCGCAATCCCACCGAAATCCCCACATGGGAATATACCGCGCCAACTCTCGCCCCAACCGAAGTATTTTATGCGCTCCCACCCACACCGATTCCGTTTACTGACCCTGTGGCGGGGCAGAATAGCAACTTTGCCGCGGCGCTCCCCGCAGGCGCAGAACTGCCCCCGTTGGTATTGGAAGAATCAGCAACGGGCGAACAAACGGTACAAATCACGTTGCGCGATGGTCAAACCCTGACAGGCACACTCTATCCCCCCGCGCCTATCGAAATTGAGGGGCGGGTTTTGCGCCCACGTTTGCCCGCCGTGTTGTTATTGGGGACGGCTATCGAATGGGCGGGATTTCCGCAATTGCTCCAACAGGCAGGTTATACCGTTTTGGTGATGGATATGCGGGCAATTGGGTTAGGCTCGGCGGTAGAAGATATTTTGTCGGGGTTGAGTGTGTCGGATAGCGTGTATCCCGCGTTGATGGCGGTCATGGCGGCGGGTGATAATGCTGATTATGCGCTGATTGCCTGTGCGGTAGACGCATCGTGTGATGTGTTGGTGTTATTCAGTCCGCGCAATCAAACCACATTGCTGAATGTTGTATCGGGATTCGCAACCCGTCCGTTATTGGTGGTGGTGAATGAGGGTGATTCTGTCTCGTATCAGACAACACTGGCGCTCGATGGCGCATTGGATGCGAATTTTTCGGTGATATTGCATCAGGGGAATCGGAATGGCGCGGAGATGGTCATAGAACGCCCCGCCTTAGCCGATGAGGTTATCGCGTGGCTGGCGGGGGTTCTGGTGGAATAAACCCATTTTTATGGTGTATCATAGGTATATCAGTAATCAAATGAGGTGGCTATGATTCTCCAAATTGAAGTGACGGAAGAAGAATTGCAATATCTTAAACAAAAAGCTAAAGATAATGGATTTTCTACTGTTGAAGAATATATAAAATGGGTTCTTCTAGCTCCATTTTATGCTGATAAGAATGATAATACATCCAATTCTCAAACAAATGTGTAAATATTCACCTTATTTGAATTTTACGCCACTCTGCGAAATCATATAAAGTATGTTTATCTTTTTTTTGTGAGAACATGGAATGTAAAATGTAAAAACTGTGTACTCCACTGGCCAATTGGACATTCTGCTTCGTCAGTTGGAGACGGTCAAGTGGAGTATTATCGTTCTTTGTGAAGTGAGATGAACAGGAACAGGGGAAT
>JALONZ010000235.1 GCA_025454675.1 Anaerolineae bacterium
CGGTCTTGCAAATAGACGGCTTGCAGATTAAGGACATCTGCATTGGCGGGGGGACGCGCACCGGGGTCTATCAAAATATGGGTGAATAGGCGTAAATCGGGGGGGACTGTGCCTTGTGTGCGCCAATATGTCACCACACGTATGGTTTGGGATGGGGTATAAACGCCCTCGGTATTGGCATCCAACAAATAACCGAGTAAGGTGAGGTTGCCACCAAAACTAATGGGCGTATGAACAGGGTCACTTTGGGGCATATCACCACTTGGGGCATAACTGACAGGCGGTCCCGCCTCGCCGACCAACTGACCTAAGCGGTCTGCAAGGATTTGCTCCGCATCAAAGATGAAAACACCGTCTAAGGGTAAATGGGGCGATTCGATGGATTGGAGTTGATAGAGCCATGTTTTGATTTCGGCATCGGCGGTTTCAAAAATGGTGGTGTTGGGGATAATGACTTCTTGGCGTGCGCCACCATTCATCATGACGAATGCCATGTTGCAATCTACATAGCGCAATGATGTTCGGTCAACCCGATTGAGGTGTAAATTGAGCCGTTGCGAATCGCTCAAAGTTGGGGCGCTGGGCGATTGCCCCACCTGAAAGCCACATACAACGATGGGTGTATTCCCACTTCTATCTATATGCGCCGCCAACAAGCCCAGACGAGTGGAATACGCATTTTGGATTTGCGGGGTTTGTTCCCATTCGCTGAAAAAATCTTGATATGTCCATGCGCCGTGTGCTACTAATAACCCAAACAAGGCAATTCCCACAAAACGTTGTAAGTCTAAGCGCGGGATATAATGAATGACCATCTGCATTCCTAAGCCGATGTACAACCCAATCACAGGAATGAATGTGGCAAGGTTCGTAAAATTGGGCGCGTTGGATGAGAACAGGTAAATGGGGCTTAAAATGGCGGTAGCAATCAATAACAAGGCATAACGCGGCTGTCTGCGTCCCCAAATGGCGATGCCTATCCCGATGAACATCAAGATGGTGCTGATAGGGTCTAATAATGGGCGGTTTGGCAAATTGACCCACACATTGGCATCACCAACGCCGACCAATCCGAGTATGGAATTGATAAAATCAGTGAAAATATCGCCAATATTGGTGCCACCCAGCCTATCTATGCCACCTAAACCCGGTCGGCGGATGGTTGAGATGATGTAGGGTATAGACATGATGATGAGGATGAGCAAGCTAAAGCCGATATAACTCAGCCGTCTGCGCGACATAGAACGGCGCGAGCGGAGCATGTAGGCGATGAATAACAGGCTCATCACCAAGATGAACAAGCCTGCGGGATGAATATAAATACCTAAGCCCAAAAAGAACCCCAACGCGGCGGCGATGATGGTGTTATCGCCACGTTGCCAACGGCGACGATAAACGGGCATGGTCATGCTGAGGAGTAATAAGACGGCGGCGCTCACGGCAGGGAGTAACATGGTGGGCGAAATTTGCCGCGAAAAAACGATGGGCATAAACATCACAGCTAAAAATGCCATTGCGCCAAGCCCGGCAATTTCGCCAAAAATACGCCGTCCGATGGCATAAACGGTGGCAAGGGTGATGAGTCCCATCCAAACCGATAAAATGCGATAACCCAGTGTGCCTTTACCCGTTAAGGTGGTGGTGAGTGCCAATAGGACATGATAAATGCCTTCACGCCCTTCATTCCCCAAATTATAAAAGACTTCAATGTTGCCATTGCGTGCGGCTTCGGTGATACGAATGCTATTAATTTCGTCATCTGTATAACCGATGGGCAGGGTGGTCAAATCTTCCACGCGAAGAAAGGTCGCCCCTAATAAGATGATGATTGCGAGGACAAAACTAACACGCTTAGACAAAATAGTTATCCTTTAGATGAATGGCAAAACGGTGTGAATTGCCTTAAAAGCAATATTTCATAGCCATGAGGATAACAAACCTAATCGTGATAGTCAATGTTTTATACCGAGCCTGCCCATGCGCTTAATGCCAAGACACACACACCCAAGCCTACATTCACCCAAGTGAGGCGAATTTCACGTTTTCTGAGGGCTTGATAGGCGGCGGGGTCGGCTTTTTGACGTTCTAGTAAGATAGTGGTACGTTCTAATGCCGGGAAAACAGCATATTGCAACACCAACCCGCTTAAGACCATACCCACAATGGCAAGATGTTTGATGAGCATCACCCGACTCCATGTATTTTCAAACGTCATGAAGCCTTCATAATTGGGGTCTAGGGACATTTGGATGAGTCCTGTCGTGATGAGGATGGCAAGCGCCAAATTGCTCATGGGGGTAAATTTTTTGCGGAGTCGGCTCAATAGGGTGTATAAAGACGGACTCGATTCCAGTGTACGGCGCATTTCGGGCCAAACCAAAAGTGTGGTGATGAGCAACCCGCCAATCCAGATGGCAGTGGCGAGTAGATGAAAAAATAAACTGATGGCGAATACGGTGCTATCGGGCATATATATACACCTTCTAATGCTTTTCTGAGTAGTGGCATGATATATCATGCCACTACAATTTGTATATACTGGTTTATTGATTCTCGCGTCGTGCCACCGACCATGCCGAAATTGCGTCAAAGGCGGGGCGTTTGCTGAAATTGGGTCCAATGAGCGAATATGGCACATTGTCGTTGGTCGCATCCCAACCCAATTGTGGCGCATAATTCAAATTCCAAATGTTGGCAATCCACACAAATCCCCATTCTTCCATGTTATTGAGGGCTTCAACAATCCATGTGGCTTGTTCTTGTAGGGTGTTGTCTTTAGCAAATTCAAACCCGATTGGGTAGCCTTCCAAATCTTCAACACTCGCCCAACCAAATTCGGTGACGCATAATTTTTGTGTGCCACCCGCCGCCTGAATTTTGTTGGCATAGGTGGTTAGGGTGCTACGGAAACTCCAACTGGGGTGGCGGTTATCAAATGGTCCCCTAAATACGGCTGTGGTGTCGTTGGGGACAGTCTCCCATAATTCGCTGGGGCTGATGTTATAGCCGTTATGATGCGCGCCAAAACAATCCATATGATCTAAAACACCTGCGGCGATGAGTTGGTCAACATATAGCAGGTCATCCACAATTAATGTTACGCCATTTTCATTGATATTCACGCCAGTTGGGGATGGTGCGGCGCTAATGACGATAATACCGGGGTCAATATCTTTGATGGTGCGATTGGCAACACGCAATAATTGCACATAATCGGTGGCGCTCACACCCGTGCTGGCACCCCATTCGCGGATGAGATTGGTTTCGTTCCAAATTTCAATGGCGTGAATATACCCCGGATACCGATTGAGCATATCGGTGAGAAAATCGGCTAAATCGGCATCATCGGCAGGTGGTCCCTCATTGGTAAAATCGGCATTGGGTTCACGCGCCCATTCTGGGGCGGCGACCACGGATAACAACACCTGAATCCCATATTCATGCGCGATGGGCAGGGCTAAATCGAGTTTTCCCCACAAATATTCGTCATCCTCTGGCTCCATTTCTGCCCAACGGACTTGCATTTTAATCCAGGGCAAGCCTAATGCCCGCACATCATTCATCCAAATGCGTTGTGTGTCGGGATTGAAGTCGGTGGAATATTGCACCTGAATACTGGCAACGAATCCTTGTTGGTTCACTGGCAATAAAGTGGCAGTCGGAGCAGGGGTATTGGTGGCTTCAAATTGTTCCGGTTGAACGGCTTGTGCTTGTGCCACGGTGATGGGTGTTTGGGTTGGCGCAAGTGTTGCTTGTGCGACAGGTTGTTCCGATTGTGCCACAATAATCCCCGCATCCGTTTGTGGGGTTTGCGATGGGCGGATTTGTGGGGTAATCGTGGGACCCGCGGGTGGTTGTGGGGTGGGGGTGACGGGGAGTGATACCCGACTTTGGGCAGATAGGGGCGATTCACCTCCGCTATAGGTTAAATAGACCGCAAAAAATACCGCCAAGCCGATAGTCAGGCTGATGGCTGTCCACATGACGGCGAATCCGCGAATTTGTCGTTTGACTGTTGTTCGTTTTGCCATAGTGCTACGTCCTTTCGATTGATTTTGCTTATATTTTGTGACGGACACGATATATTGTGTCCCTACGAGTCTGTTATGACAGATGTTTGTAGGGTTGTAGGGGGCTTGCCATGGCAAGCCCCTACAGCAACTTAAGACTAACCTCACCCCTAAATCCCCTCTCCCAGACGGAGAGGGGACTTCAAACCCGTTAGAAAAATCGGTTTTCTCCCCCTCTCCAAAATTGGCTGAGGGGGCAGGGGGGTGAGGTCAAAAAAGATTTTGTTGTTAAGTTGCTACGCATAGGGCTTGCCATGGCAAGCCCCTACAGCAAGCCCCTACAGGCAAAAAACGCATTATTTATCGTGCGCCAGCTAACGCGCTACAAGCAGGGCAACTGCCATCGGGTCGGATGATGGCGAAGCCTGCCATCGGGTCGGCATCATAACGGGTAAAATCCACATTCCAGACAATCATCAGGCGTACCCGTCCCGTTTGTGATGAATAAGATGCCGCGCCAGCTAACCATGCGGCTTGTTGTTCCAGCGTGGTCGCGCCACCCCAACCAAAAAACGGGGGTAATGAGCCTAATCCTTCTGGTGTTAAATAACCCAATTCGGTGATGCACAATGGCACAGCTCCACCGATGAGTGACCAATAGGTATCTATCAGGGTGGGCAGATAGCGGGTGTAATAATCGCCTCTGGGGTCGCCTGATGTGGCTTTGGGTGGCACAATGCCCTCGTTATAATGCACGCCCATACAATCCATATAATTGGTCGCGCCCGCATTGACCATATCG